>JBCDHX010000006.1:0-78385 GCA_038749535.1 Bacteroidota bacterium | reverse complement strand
TAGGTGGCGGATGGCGAAAGGGCAGATTCGACGGAGGAGTTTGCCATTTCTAGACCTTTTGATTCGTTTTGGGGCAATAGCCTGTCCCGCTTGCGGGGCCAAAATGAATAGCCCGCCGGCTTTGCCTGTCCCGACTCTCGGGGAGACAAATACCATGCTCATGTCGCTGAAAAATTGAATCATTTGATAAATCAAAGAGCAAAAAGGAATTTGATGCGCTTGCCCTAGTTGGTAATAGGTAGTCCTACCAAAACGTATTTTCTAGCATCGAAATCAAGGATATCCCCGCTGCTGCACCTGAAATAAAAAGATTCCATTCGCGGTGCTTCACGCCGATCACATTGAGCAGTAAAAAAGCAATACCAACGATGAAAAAGACAATCAGCAACTGCCCCAATTCTATGCCGATATTGAAGCCTAGCAGAGGCGCGACGATGGTAGAAGGATCCATCAGCAAGGCTTTGAAGTAGTTGGAGAAATCCATACCGTGGATGAAGCCAAAAAAGAGTGCCATCAGATAATTTCGTCCCATTTTAGTATTGGTTTCGGTCGTTGGGTTGCTAAGGACATTATGGAGCGCAGTGATGAAAATGGTGAGCGGGATCAGAAACTTGATAATGCTAGATGGAATAGCGAAAATATCCAAAGCTGCCAAAGCAAGCGTCACGCTATGCCCGATGGTAAAGGCAGTCACTAAAACCAGAATCTTCCGCCATTGCTCGATTCGGTAAATCGCACAAAGCACAATCAAGAACAAGATATGGTCGTAGCCAGCCAAATTGGCGATGTGTTCAAAACCTAGTTTGATGTAAAATTCAAAGGATGGCATATCAGTCTGAGTTCAATTTGTCCACTTTACATTTTAGAATGTTAATCGGTGAGCAGGTGTTTTCTTGTTGAGCATCAAGCTTTTAGATTTTTTATCGACGTGGATATAGACGATATTATTTTGGTCGAAAAACAAATCTGTAAAGACCGCATTTTTGACTTCTAATGAAGAGAAAGCCGCTTGCTGTGGATGCTCAAAATAAACCCAAAGGGCTGTGTTCTCACCCTCGCCGCTTAATTTTTTGCTCTTGATGTTTAAATTGACTCGCTGTCCGTTGATTTTGACAAAAAAGAACTGATTGAGGTATTCTAATAGCAGTTGATTCGCTTTAGCAGGCTCATTCGGCTGACAAAATGCTAATTCAGTGCTGTATGGATCAAAAACAATAGCTTCATTAACGTCCGTTAAAAACAATTTGAGATTGATTGTCAGTAGCTGTTTTTTGGAAGTATATTCGATTTCGCAAAGCGACAAGCGTAAGGGATGAATATCAGTCGTTGATGGAGCTTGTATCAGCATTGAAAGAAATAACAGCAAGTGCATAATCTGAGAGTAACTCTAAAAAGTAAAAATATCCAGCGTTTCAGATTATCCTTTCGCTTGCATCTCTTTCGCCACTTTTTGAACCTCTTCAAAAACGCGAATCAAATTGCCACCCCAGATTTTTTCAACTTGCTTTTCTGTGTAGCCGCGTCTGACCAATTCGATGGTAATATTCATCACTTCGCTCGCATCGAACACACCTTCGATACCACCGCCGCCATCAAAGTCACAACCAATGCCCACATGATCGATGCCCGCTACTTTGACGATATGGTCAATATGATCGGCGACATGTTTGACCGTAGCAGGAGGTGAAGGATACTTTTTATTGACTTCTTCAAACTTCTTGCGTAAAGCCGTTCGTTCTTCGGACGTCATGTCACCTATGGGTTTCATATTGGCGCGTAGGGCTTCTATAGCAGCATCGCGTTCAGGATTGGGTGGAGCAGTGCGCAAGTAATCTGCTAACATCGTCAATTGCACAACACCTCCATTTTTCGCCATTAGCTGGAGCATTTCGTCGGTCATGTTGCGCGGATGATCAGTGACGGCACGCGCATTGGAGTGACTCGCAATGATGGGCGCTTTAGACATTTCGATAGCATCATAGAATACAGCATCGTTCCCGTGAGAAACATCTACCATGATACCCAAACGGTTCATCTCTTTGACTACTTCCGCGCCAAATGCACTAATGCCATCATGTTCAGGTCCCTTTCGATCAGTCGCCGAATCCGCCAAATCATTGTTGGAAGAGTGAACCAAAGTAATGTAGCGCACGCCTTTATTGTAGTAAAGTTCCACATTGGACAGATCATCCCCAATTGGATAGCCATTTTCGATACCAACATAAATCGCTCGTTTGCCAGCTTTCTCTAGTTCGTAAGCATCATCTGGATCAAGTGCCAATCCAACTACATCCGAATTTCGCTGCGTAGAAACGACGACCGAATCTATCATCTGCAAACACAAGGCTTTAGCGCGGCTATTGCCATCATCATCACGTATATCTTGTGCGACAAAGGCAGCAAAAAAGATAGCATCCAAGCCGCCTTCTTTCATACGTGGATAATCCACTTTCGAGCCTGTTTCATTAGGGTCATGTCGTTCTGCCATATCAAAACCTGGCTGAATCATACGCAAAGGTGTATCGGCATGCGTATCCACCGTCAATACTCGATCATGAATCGCCAAGGCTTTTTTGGTCAAGTCTGCTTCTGAAAGTGTCGCTGATGATTTGCAACCCAAAATGAAGATCAAAAGAAAAAGAATAGCCGAGAATAGGTGTAACTTTGGAAACATAGATTTGTAAATTGCGTGTGTTTGTGAACGAATACCAAAGCTACAAAAAGTAGAAGCAACGCAAAAGAAACCTAACTTTTTACACAAAATATGCCTATGAGCAAACCAGTTGCGCTCTTGGCAGCGTGGAAAGGTAGATTTGAGGCGGTTTATTTGGAGATGGTGGAGTAGGTTGTATTTTGATCTTTTTTCTTGGAGGATATTAACATTTGGTAGATTGAGTGATTTAGAGATAGTTGATCGTCCGTTCCAAAAGACTTAAATTGGATAAATAAAATGACAACGCAAATAATGCAAAGCATAACCATAAAAACAGGATTCCTACTCCTATTGAGTGTATTTTTTGTACAGTCAACTAGCGGGATGTCCAAGGTAACTTGTGACGAAAACTGGGTCGTCGAAAACTATCCTGAAAAGGTAGATCGCCTTTTCATAGCTTTGGACTTGACTCAACCTGGCTTGACTGAGGTCAAAAAGTATGTCGAGAGCAATCAACTCCCGAAAGCTTGCAAAGCATTAGTCGAATACTATCGTAACCTTGACAGAGATAGCTGGAAGCACCAATGGATCAGAGAAAAAACGAGGTCGAGTCAAGGTGATGACCTAGCAGCACAAAGCGTACTACAAGACAGTATCGTCATTCAAAGTCGAAAAGGAACGTTTGCTCGGAAAGCCAATGGACGAATCGATTGGCAGGATTTAGGTCCTGTCGATGACAAGGAATGGGGCTGGTTTCTCAATCGCTTGACGTTTATGTATCCGATTATTAGTCAATATGTGGCGACAAAAGGTGCAAAGTATATTCGCTTTATGGACGAAACATTGCAGGATTGGTTCATCAGCAATCCGATGCCTTCGGAGAAAACAGATGGTTCTTCTTGGCGGGTGTTGGAAGTGGCGCTGAGAGCCGTTCAGCAGTTTCCGCAGTTGTTTTATCTGTTTCAAGATGAGGACGAGTTTGCCGTCGGTACTCGCATTTTGTTTTTGGCATCTGTAGCTGAACATGCCGAATACATCAGTCAATATCATGCCGTACATCACAACCATTCGGTGATGGAAATGAATGGATTGGCTACGATTGCGTTGATGTGGCCCGAATTCAAGGAATCCGAGACTTGGTATCAGCACGCTACTGCTCAGATACTCGATGACATTACCTTTTTGGTGTATCCTGATGGCGTCGAAATCGAGCTGACTAGTATGTATCACAGAGTTGCGCTCAAACATTTTGAGGCATTTTATGATCTATCCCAAGCTGCTGGAAAAGCCGTCAATCCGACCATTGCTACCTACTTGGAGAATATGTGGAATTACTTGGCTTTTTCTATTCGCCCCAATGGAACTGGCTTACTCAATAATGATTCCAATTTGGACAGCAATGTAGATGAGCTTTTGAAAGCTGCGGTAAGATACAATCGACCCGATTGGAAATACATCATCACCAACGGCAAAAGCGGCGAAGCACCCAAAACAGGACCTTCTTACAACTTCAATTGGGCAGGCAATTTTATCAATCGTAACAATTGGAGCGCGGATGCACATTGGGACTATTTTGACAATGGCTGCTGGGGTTGGGCGCATCAGCATGACGATAGGTTGCACATTTCGGTTCATGCTCATGGGCGAGATTTGTTGGTCGATGGCGGTCGATATTGGTATAAAGATTATTACACCAAACAGCCCGATACTTGGCGCGGCTATTTCGTCAATTCTGCTGCTCACAATGTCATTTTGGTGGATGGCAAGGGACAGAAATCGCCAGGTACTGGTAGCTTTCATGATCGAATCAAACTGGAAGCGCCGCTGCCCGAAAGTATGGGCGTAATCCAGCCCGATTACGATTTTGCAAAAGGCGTTTGGGATGGTGGCTATTGGGATGTGGAAGGCGACATCGAGCATACTCGTTCGTTTATTTATATCCGAGATAAATATTGGTTGGTCATAGATAAGATGGAGGTGGATCGTCCTCGTACTATAGATGTGCTTTGGCATTTTCATCCATACTGTACAGCGGAAAAGCAGGGCAAATCGGTGGTTTCAGTAGATACAGCGCAGGGAAATTTGCGCATCGTGTCTTCGAATGACAACTGGGAGATCAGTATGGTCAAAGGACGGGAACTACCTAATATTCAGGGTTGGTACAGTCCATCTTATAATGTAAAACAGCCCAATTCGGTAGCAATTTATCAAAGGCAAATCGAGAGCTCTACTCGATTTGCTTGGTTACTTTTGCCTGCTGATGGTCAAGTCGCAGCAGCCAATCTTGAAAGTATTTTTGTAGAAAAAGATAAAGTACAACTCGTAGTCACTACAGCATCTAGCACTGAAAGTTATGAGGTGGACTTAGAAAAAGGTACTGTTGATTTTAAGGAGTAACTTTGATAATAGGATAAGTTCAAAAGCAACGATTTCTACCAGATGTACGTTGAATAAGAAGAGCATCATTTTGCTTTTCCTAAAAACAAATCCATGAGATTCCTACTCTTTATCATCGCGGTTTTTTTGACTCTATCGTCTTGCGAAACGGTCAATCTTGATGACATCGCGGATGTGGGTGAACAGGAAGGTGTCCGACCGATCTATGCAGCTTTTGAGGAGTGGAATGAGATCAAAAGTTTGCCGCCTCAGCCCATCGAGAATCTGGGAAAGATCTACTACAAATCGCCTTATATTTTTGTCAATGAACGTTTCAAAGGCATCCACATCATTGACAATACTGACCCAAATGCCCCTGTTCCCATTGCATTTATACAGATTTATGGTTGCGAAGATGTGGCAGTCAATGGCAATTTTTTATACGCCGATAATTATACGGATTTGGTGGTGATCGACATCAGCGATTTGAAAAATGTCAAAGAAGTCAATCGCGTGAAAGACCTGTATTCCAAAGAAGCTAAGTCATTTCCTGAGGGCTTTTCTGGTTATTTTGAGTGTGTGGATGAGGGGAAAGGATTTGTGGTTGGTTGGGAAGAAGCGGTGTTGATGAATCCTCGGTGTCTGCGGTAGTTTCAATCAAACACATAGTCACATAGGACACATAGTCTATTGATTTAGAATCACTTATGTAGGAAGCATAGAAACTAAAAGTCTAAATTCATCATAGATTCTCGAAAATTCAGCGTGATCGACCTATTTCTTTTAGTATGAACGAACGTTTTTTGAGTGAAGCTCAAAATGAACACTAAGTGTGTTCAAGAGAGAGAACCGCTTAGCGGGCTAACTGAATATTTTAATCCGTTAAAAACAGATCGTTGTATGAGCCAAACTGAAATTTGCTAAAAAAAGCAGGAAATCAGTAACTCCCGAACGATGTTTGAAAAGGGGTTTTTAGGGCGAGTTTCGAGATGTTTAGGATTTTGGATGCTTTTGGAGTGTGACCGAACGATCCTTTGGTGAAAGTCCAGTGGACTTTCAAGTGAGGGAACCGCGATAGCGGATGGGAGGCAAAGAAATCCAGTCTTGATTTTTTTGCTTCGTTTTTGTATCAAGACAAAAATGAAGACGCCTGTTTTGAAGAATTTATACCCTTCATTAATCACACTAGAAATTTCATTTTATGAAAAACATATTCCTCCTCCTCTCCTTCACCCTTTTATGCCACGCCTGCGACTCCGACCTCGCCAGCCCAAGCGCAGCGACAGACACGGGCGTCGGTGGCTCTTATGCGCGCTTCATCATTGTGGATGATTTTATGTATGTCGTGGATGAGCAGAGCTTGATTACATTTGATGTGTCAGTGGCGGACGAGCCGACACAGGTGGATAAGCAACCCATCGGAGATCGAATAGAATCCATCTTCAATTTTCAGGATAAGCTGTTCATTGGGTCAGGTGAAGGATTGTTTATTTATCAGATTCTGGAATCGGGTTTGCCAGAGCGGCTTTCGGCGACGAGCTATTTTGAATTTGATATTTTTCCTTGTGATCCTGTGGTGGCGAATGAGCAGTATGCCTATGTCACGCTGAATGCTAAACGCCGAATCGACAATCCTTGCGGCGGTAGTTTTGAAGTCAATGCCAATTTGCTAAAAATCTATGACATTACGGATGCGCGACAGCCTGTCTTGCTCGCCGATTACGAAATGTTTGCGCCAAAAGGTGTGGGCTTGGATGGTACAACCCTCTTTGTTTGTGATGATGAAGCAGGACTGAAAATTTTTGATGTGACCGATCCTTTAGGTATTGAATTGATTGAGCATGTGGAAGGGTTTACAGCTTTTGATGTCATTCCATTGGATGGCTTATTGCTAGTCGTCGGTCCTGAAAATGTGTATCAATTTGACTATACCGACTTGAATGATATTAAGCTCATTTCATCTTTTAAGTATGGAACATAGGTTTATGAAAGTGAGCGTTTTCCTCTTGCTTCTACTTGGTATTTGTCAGCACGGATTTGGTCAAACAGAGGGATTATATCACCCAAAACTAGCCATCAAAGTGAATCCATTGGCGTTTGTGGCATACACACCTGGCATCGAAGTAGGTGTGGAGCATACAATCAGCCCGAATAGTAGCATTCATTTGGCGGGCAGTTATTTGAGTGATTTTGGCATCTTCAACAACAGAAACTTCGAGGGCTATAAAGCAATTGGTGAATATCGAATTTATAACCTTTTCAATGACGACACCGACAACGGCTACACCTCTTTTCAGTTTCATTTGAAAAAAGCCTTTGCCGAAGGCACTACTTATGTCGATAGAGCCAATGGCAGCTATCAAGAACTTTATGACTTCAGTTTGGTCAATACCTCGCTTGATTTTTTGGCTGCCAATGGTATTGTATTCCCTGTTGGTCGAGTTGTCAGTTTTGATGCTTCCATTTTGTATGGCGCGAAACAACTTTCCCTGAGCGATGAAAATTTACCAGAAGATGCGACATTTCGGTTGCGAGAGGAGTTCTTTTCCTTTGAGTTGGAAGAGTTTGGAAGTGAATGGTTTCCTGTTTTTCGGTTACAGTTGAAGCTGAATGTTGTGTTAAAATGATTACTTCGTTTTACTCCACCACATACACCAACTCAAAACCAATATCAAAATCATTCTTAATCGCATAACTCCCCAAATCCTGAAAATAGCTTGACGAATTGTACTTGATGCCATAAAGCGTGCGATCTATAGTTGCCTCCCCGGTGACGGTGAGTTGATTCCCTTTTTGCTCAATTTTAGGCTGAAAACGCACTTCCCCTGTGACACCTTTCAGTAGTAATTCACCCGCAACTTCTCCATTTGTAGCTTGCTCAAATTGCAAGATAGCAATCGGGTATTTTTTCACATCAAAAAAGTCCTTGTCTTTGAGGTGCTTAGTCAGTTTTTTACTTTCACTAAAAAGGCTTTTCATATCAATAATGACCTTTCCCGAAAGCTTTCCGTCTTTGTCCATCACCACTTCTGAAGACTGAATCGTGATGACGCCCGTTTGAGAAAATCCGCCTGCTTCTGCATAGCCTGTCCAGTTGATCTGATTGGTATTTCCTTTTAGCGTATAGTTTTGGCTCATGAGCGGAGTAGTCATCAAAGTCACTAGACTGACGACGATAAGGATGGTGTTCTTTATCATTTTTCTTGAATTTCAGCTTCTGTTTCTAAAATGGAGATGCCTCTGTAGAGATTGCCGTCTTGGTCTTCAGCGATGACGTACCAGAGCGCATCGCCACCATAAGGCTGATCGCCCCAACGGTAATTTTTCTCAAAAGTGTAAGTCACGCCTTTCTCCAATATCCCTTTCGGGCAATTGAATTTCTTGGCAAATTGCTTCTTGTTGTAGTAGACATTCTTTTGCCAGCCAGCTTCGCTATACCAGATATACGAGCCTGCAAACTTGACCGTCAGCTCCAAATCAGGAGATGTCATACTTGTCGCGTGCCGCCACACATAGGCATATTTGGTGTCATCTTCGGGCGTAGTCGGTTCTGGATAATTGGGATTGGGTGTGTGTCGGATGAAGATCGCTTCTGGCACTTTCCGAAGTGCATCTGGTAGCACCCGCGTTTTATCCGTCCAGGCTTCATCTTGACTGTAGGCTTGACAGCTAGTGAGGATTAGGAATAGAAAGAGGAATTGTCGCATGGACATGAGTTGATTGACTTTGGAAATGTAAAAGAATCGTTACACGACAAATATCATACGCTCTCACCTCATCTTCGTCCTAAATGAAGTGTCTCACCGTCCTAAAATCTGATTAGACTGTCCCAAAATTCGTAAATCTGCTAATTAAGCTGACTGATGTATTCAGAAGGTGTGCAACCCGTCGCTGCTTTGAAAACGCGATAAAAAGTAGATTTAGAAGCAAAGCCTGCACCATAGCCAATAGAGAGAATGTTGTAGCGATGATGTTGCCCTTCTGCTAGGCATTTGAGGACATAGTCGACGCGATAATGATTGATGAGCTCATTAATATTTTTCCCCAATACACTTTGGGTATACTCCGATAAGCTGCGTTTAGAAATACCGTAAGCTTTGCAGAGTAAAGCGAGATTGAGGTCGGGATTCAAGAAGATTTGTTCTTCCTCGAAAAGGCGTTTTGTTTGGCTTTGAAACCACTGATGATCGAGATCGGGCGTTGTCGTTTTGGGTGACGCGGTATATAATGGACTCAATTGATAAATCCGTTCAGGAAAATATTGATCTAAAGCTTTCCAGACAGTGAAAAACAGGAAACTCAATAGTACCAGATAATGAAAATAGTCCAGCAAAGGATATACCACAGGACGATAGTAATAAAACATCATCAAGAACACATGAATGGTCAAAACAGCGACCAAGATCCTCAATAGTTGATACGCCCATCGCTTGAGCGGCGCACTCCATTTTCTTCTTTTCTCCTTCAATAGCTGAAAAGAGAAATAGCCATAGATAGTTGCCAATACAGCAAAAGTGACATCCTCAATGGTATAAAGCGTATTCAAAAAACCATTGTACCAAATTTCCGTCTTGAATGCTAAACTAGAACACCCAATAAAGATAGAAATGACCGCTTGTACAGCAGGAATGATGAAATGTAGCAAGTCTTGCTTTTTGAAATAGAGTTCTGGATAGAGCTTGAATTTCAAATAGCAATAAATCAAAGGCGGAATACTCAACTGGAAGTGAATCGGCAGCACCCACAAGGCGTTGAATTGATTGGCTAAACCTGTCAAACGAACCAGTTGATCGATCAAGAAAAACGATGCGACCAGCAATAGCATAGCCAAGATGCGATGGCTGAGTTGTCGACCATTTTGCTTGAAAAACAGAACGAAAGCAAGCACTATGCCGAATAAGATGACACTCCAGGAGAGCAGGAGGATCAGGAAGTCGATTATTGGTATCTCTATATTTTGCATATCAGATCTAATGACAGCTATCAAACGCTGAAAGTAGGCAAATAAGAGTAGAAATTATCTGATATAGTTGTCTCAAATTATGCATTCAGAAGTCTCAAATAGTTCAAGGATTGGAATGTGGATATTTTTAGACACGCAGCCAATATCAGACAGCTTTGCAGGTGATTATTTCATCATGCCGGAGCGCAATATAGGCGTCGCTGTTCTTGCTTCAAGTGGCGAAGATTGAATTCGACCGTTGATTCAAAAGATTCATCAAATCCTTTCAGAAAATAATCAAGATAAATGCAAAAAAGCATAAAATATAGAAGAAGATACTATTGTACTTATTTGGATGCTTAAACCTACCGTCTCACTTCATGTCACACTTTCTCACATAATGTGTTATCATTCCTCATAAATATCAAACTCAGCAGAAATAGCTTTCATCAGCTCAGCATTTTGAAAATCGCTATCCTCAAGTTGTGAGAGTTTTTCGAGATACAAGTCAAACTGTCCATTTTTGAAGATAGTTAGCATTTTACCTCCTTTTTCACACCTTGCTGCATGCCATACATTCGGAGGAATAACTACGGTATCTCCTCTTCGACATACTAGACTCCCATCATCAAAGATTAATTCAACTTCTCCCTCCAAAAAGTAAAAAACTTCGGTCATTACTTTGTGGTGATGTCGAGGCAAGTAGAATCCTGGTTTCAAAGTGTCTTCTACGAAGCTGAGTTCTCCTTTGGTATGATGAGAAGATAGTTTAATAAAACAATGATCCTGAGCATAATTGTAATTTTCTCCTTCTCCGCTTCGAATGATTTGTTTTGATATCATATGCTGATTTTATATGCAATATAGACATCCTTGTTCTAATTTCAAGTGGCGAAAATTAGATTCGACTGTTGATTCAAAAAAAATTATCAGATTCTTGCAGCAGTGAACAAGGTGGATGGATTTATCGCTCCATCTCTTCCAAAATGCCATTCGAGATTGTCGATAAAGTCCGAATGAATTTCAAATAGTCAATACCAAACGTATTGCTCATAATCGCGATACTCAATTATTGCTCAGGATAGACCAGCAATCGGCAAACCGAACCTGTATTTCCACCGGTATGACTGATGACTTTTTGCCCTCCTTTATCGGTAGCTACGCCCCAACCCATGCCATAGCCCACTTTGCTGCCATCGGGCAGTGCGGCATCCGATAGCAAATCATCTTGAGTGGTCGGTTGTAGGAGCTGTTGATAAGTATAATACCAATTTCAAAAACCAATTACGTATAAAAACGGATTCTTTTGAGCCTACTTTTTGTTGAAAAGCCTCGCCGACGCTAAGGCGTCTCCTGCATTTTTCGCCTCAATTAGACTCAAAATAACCTAGTTCTTATTTACGTACTTCATTATTGAATTTGGTATAAGCATTACCAAAGCGCACCAAATCCTCGGAAGTCGATAGCATCCCGCCACAAGGCAATTTCATGTACATATTGACGGCTTCAACCTCCGATAATCATGAATTGATTGTGGCGAATGTAGTAGAAAAGTTGTGTAATTTATTGAAAGAAACCGACTACAGAGTATATCCAAGCAATAGAATGCTCCGTGTTCCTGAGATGAATCGCTTTTACTATGCAGACGCAATATTAGTAAATAGACTTGTTACGCCGTAGCTGATTATGGCGAAGAGGAGCAAATTTTATTCTGAATAAGGCAAATTTTTTCGGCATAGCCGCGCTAAGGCTAAAAAATTTAACGCAAGACAGGATAAAATTTGCCCTTTGTAGTCAATCAAGATGCAGCGTAACAAGTCTAATAAACAACCAGAATTTTTCCAATATAAAGGTAAAATGAAGGCGACACTCAATACTTGCACGATTATAGAAGTCCTTTCTGATTCGACAGCGCAAAAAGATAGAGGAGAAAAGTGGCAGGGCTATCGCAAGATTCAGAGTCTGCAAGAGTATGTTTTAATTGCTCGAGATGAAATATTTGTTGAAGTTTTCAGGAAGAAAATGGAAAATGAAACAATCGCCTGGCTCAATGAACACTACGATGCTGACGATCAATCTGTATCCATCGCAGGACAAACGATTTTGCTATCCGAAATTTATAGGAAAGTTGATTTTGGGTTAGAGGAGTAACAAATTTATGATGACTCACAAAAACTTGTCTAAGAGAGCTGAAATCACAATTTCAGCTGCTAATTGCCAATTCCGCCGCTTCAAGAAAACGTTTAACGCTTATCTTTGCTTATAGATATGTCTATTGTGCCATTCGTGTGCAATTGTCATTTTTCTACAAGCAATTTAGTTAAATAAGTAGCGCAAATGCAACAAAATACTTACGAGAGCAACGAACTCATTGACCGATTACCCAAACACCTCAAACAATTCATCAAACCTCAGAACTACGAAGATTACACACCCATCAATCAAGCCGTTTGGCGATATGTGATGCGCAAAAATGTGGCTTACTTGTCGAAAGTGGCTCACCATTCCTACATTGAAGGACTACAGAAAACAGGCATCGAAATCGAGCAGATACCGAGTATGTATGGTATGAATCGGATTCTCAAAGCCATCGGTTGGGCAGCAGTGGCAGTCGATGGTTTCATTCCGCCCAATGCATTTATGGAATTTCAGGCGTACAAAGTGCTCGTCATCGCTTCTGATATTCGGCAATTGGAACATATTGAGTACACACCTGCTCCCGATATCATCCACGAGTCGGCAGGACACGCACCTATCATCGCCAATCCCGACTATGCAGAATATTTAAGACGATTGGGCGATATAGGTACAAAAGCGATCTTGTCTCAATACGATATAGATTTGTATGAAGCAGTGCGGAAGTTGTCCATTTTGAAAGAAGCCGAAAATAGTGATCCGAAAGCGATTCAGGCGGCCGCTGCCAAAGTCGAGCGATTGCAACAGATGGAAGTAGAGCTGTCCGAAATGGCACAAATCCGCAATTTGCAATGGTGGACGGTGGAATACGGATTGATCGGCGATTTGGAACAACCTAAAATCTATGGTGCAGGCTTGCTGTCTTCCATTGGCGAAAGCAAATCTTGCATGCAGGAAAACGTCCAAAAAATACCTTATTCTATAGAAGCGGCTTACCAAGATTTTGACATCACACAACCGCAACCACAGCTCTACGTGACGCCCGATTTTGCGCACTTGATGGAAGTTTTGGAAGAATTTGCCAATACGCTCAGCCTAAGACAAGGCGGTGCGATGGGCTTGAAACGCTTGATCGAATCCAATAGAGTCGGGACGATAGAAGTCAATACAGGTTTGCAGGTTTCGGGGCGGTTTTCTAGAGTGATTTTGGACGAAAATAACGAAGTCATCTACTACTTCACGGAAGGTGATACCGCTCTGGCGTATCGAGAAAAAGAATTGATCGGACATGGTATTGCGTATCATTCGGAAGGATTTGGATCGCCTTTGGGCAAATTGAAAAACATCAGTCTCGCCATTGAAGACATGAATCCTTTTGACCTCAAAGCTTACAATTTTTACGACAACGAATGGTTGTCCTTTGAATTTGAAAGTGGTGTCAAAGTAGAAGGGATGAATATCACCGGCATCCGAAACCGGCAAGGCAGATTGATGCTGATTCAGCTGAAAGACTGCACCGTCACTTATGAAGATGAAGTCTTGTTCCGACCAGAATATGGCGTCTACGATATGGCAATCGGCAGCGAAATCATAGCTGCTTACGCTGGTAGCGCCGATCACAATTCCTTTCCCAATCTCTACAGTGCCTCCGAAGTCACAACTGTCAAAAAGCAAAAATCACCTGCCCTCACTCAAGTCGAAAATCTATATGCTGAAGTGCGCACTATGAGAGAAAATCAGAAGGCTAGTGACAGCCGATTGGAGGCAATTTATAAAACTGTTACAGCGCAATATTCAGACCATTGGTTACTACTCTTGGAGTTATTTGAGCTGACAGAAAGTGAATCTTTACGAGCGAAAACCAAGCAAATATTGATAGAAATGGCAACAAAGAATCCGCAGCTTGAGACGCTTATCTCTGAAGGGATTGAAATGGTGGAAGCGGAGAGTGTGAAATTGATTTTGAGCTAAAGAGTTACTATTCTTTTTAAGATTATGACAAATTATTATACTAACAACTGAATAAACAGTCGCACTCTAGAAAAAGCATTTTGCCTTATTTCAAGTCGAGTCGTATTTCTGCTATCAAAATACGCTTTAAAAGTATATAAAGCTGAAAGCTTTTACCTACGAATAGCCACCGATACAATCGGTGGTAAAAGAGCGTTATGAAACAACCGTGAAGCGGTTGAACCACTATTTTCGAGAAAGGACAATTTTCACAACCGCACCTATATAAAGAGACTCAAGCAGCCTATCCTTCCACTTCCATAGCTTTAAAAATAAAAAAACCTCCCTTCAGACACCCACCGCTCCGAATGTGGGGTTCACTCTAGTAAAAGCACATTCCAAATAATTGGTCATTTACTCCATGAAGGAAAGACAACTTATAACGGCTTGTCAAAAACAGCATCGAAAGGCACAGCGAGTACTATTTGATCGGTACTACAAAAGTATTTTTCGACTGGCACGTAGGTATTTGGTGGACTTCCACCACACAGAAGATGTCGTGCTGATTGTATTCAATAAAGCATTGAAATATATCAATCGATTGGAGTATCGAGGAGAAGGCAGCTTACAAAAATGGCTGAATACGATTGCCATCAATGAGAGTATTCGAGCATTGAAAAAAGTGAAAACCGTCTACTACCAGGAAGAAATGGAAGTGCAAATGACGACATCAGAAGCAACAATTGACTTAGATGTAGAGCAAGTGTATCACATCATAGCAAGTATGCCAGAAGGCTACCGAACGGTCTTCAATCTTTATGCTATTGACGAATACACACATAGCGAAATCGCTGAACTATTGGGTATTAGTCGAAACACGTCCAAGTCTCAACTGCTCAAAGCCAGACGATTTATTATTCAAGCATTGAATCAACAACAGCACCATGAACAACAAAAAATTAGATAAACAATTTCGAGACCTCATCCAAAATGATGATTTGGAATTGAATCAAATGGAGCAAGCCGCTAAAGAAGCGATTTGGCAATCTTTGGAACGACCTGCTTCCTCAAATACTACAGCATGGAAAGCTGCGGTGGGCATCCTTTTAATGTTACTAGGCATACTGTTTGGAGTCATGCAGCGCAAAATAGCACATCAAAATACAGCGCGTGAACAGCTACAAGAAGCATGGCAAGTCACAAAGGATTCTTTGAGCCAAATGGCATTGAGCAATCAACGGCTAGAGCGATATATAGAAAATTTATCGGAAGAACCTTCAACGCCGACTAGCGAAACCAAAATCATCATCTCCTACCGAGATAAATACATAGACCGAATCATTGAGCAACGCGATACCCTTCTGATCGAAAAACTGCTGACACAATCTCCAGATACGGTGACCGTAAGAGATACCATTTGGATAGAGGTCTCACCACGACCTATTGCAGATGCAACTACCGATCAGCAAAGGGAACAACCTTCAAAAGTGGAATTTTTATTCGACAAAAAGTCTTCGGATCAAAAATATAAACTGCCTATTTATTTTAATGAACGAGCAGTTGCCAAGAAGCAAAATAAAGGGAATCAAGGAATTATTAAAGTAACGGTAAATTAGTTCAGCTATGAGAAAAGTGATTTTTTTATTGACAAGTATCGTGATGATGGGTTCGCTTCAAGCACAATCCACACTGTATCCAAAAAGAGTATTTGATATCCAAAGAGAGGGACAGATTTATATGACATTGGAGATACCGAGTTTCGGGTTTAAGCGATTTACTTACGATTGGAAAGTGCTACTCATTGATTTTCAAGAAAATCTACAAAGTATTCAAAGTGAAGTGCCTACTTATAATATCTACAATATCAATTACGATAAGGGCGTCAGTATGCGAATCGAAGATGTGAATGATATTGTTAAATATAAAGTAGAAGACAATCGAACGACAACCGCCACCCGCCAAAGCAAAGCAATACTCAGGGAAGGAGAATTTTCTATGACATTATACTTTAGTCAATTGGATGATTTGTTCAGCGATGAATATCGGTATATGATTATAGATGCGATGGCGAAGTGGAATAAAACGATTAAAATATGGCGAACCGACTTCACTTACTCCTACACAGAAGGCAAAATGGTGAAAGGCTATGAGCCAGATCCGCTTGGAAAAAGAATTACTTTTGTGGTAGGACCTTCAATAGGAGTTTATAAAAATCGCCCAATATACGAGTTAGTTACAGGTGTAGGTGCTACTTTCGGAAGGGAGAGGCAAAATTTGTTTTACTTGTTCACTTCTCAAGTGTATCAATATCAAGAAGAAGCAGAACTTTTTGATAACCTCGACTATCTCGTCGGTATGGCATATAGCAATTCTACTTTTGGAGCACATCTTGCTATTCCTGTAGATAATAGATTTAGGGAGGAATATTACTTACGTTACGGAATATCTTTTTATCCAGTGAAGGGACTAACATTAAATGCTCATTTCTTTTTGCCTAAAGAAAATGGAACATTATATGGATTCAGTGTGGGCTATGGTTTTTGATGGAATTGGGCAGCGAGAGAACAAAAAATCAATAATTCTCTCGCTGCTCAAATCAATATTCTACATATCCAAAGAAGGTGGCAAAATCACTTTATCAATGATATGCACCACGCCATTGGACGCTTCTACATCAGCTGCGGTGACAGTTGCGCCATTTATTTTGACACCATCCGATAGATCAACAACCACGTTGTCTCCTTGTACTGTGCCAGCTGTCTGTCCATCCGACAAGTCAGTAGACATCACTTTGCCAGGTACAACATGATAAGTCAAAATAGCTGTCAACTTATCTTTGTTCTCAGGCTTCAACAACATATCCAAAGTACCATCAGGCAATGCTGCAAACGCATCATTCGTAGGTGCAAAGACCGTGAATGGACCTCCACCGTTCAGTGTTTCTACCAATCCTGCTGCTTGTACAGCGGCGACCAGTGTAGATAAACTTTCCGTTTCTACGGCCAACTCAACAACAGTTTTGCCATTCGCTGCTGCTTCCATCTCTGCCACAACAGATGGCGGCAAGATGACTTGATCGATGATATGAACGACTCCATTGGACACTTCTACATCCGCAGTCGTGACACTAGCACCATTGATTTTCGCGCCACCTGCAGTACTTACAGTGATCTCTTCGCCTTGTACAGTAGCGGCAGTTTGTCCATCTTCAAGATCACCAGACATGATCTTACCTGATACGACATGATATTTCAAAATAGCTGCCAATTGGTCTTTATTTTCAGGTTTTAGTAGCATATCTAGCGTACCTTCCGGCAAGGCTTCAAATGCAGCATTCGTAGGTGCAAAAACGGTAAATGGACCTTCTCCGCTCAACGTCTCAGCGAGTCCAGCCGCTTGTACAGCACTCACCAAAGTGGAAAGACTTTCCGTCTCTTGGGCCTGTTGGACAACGTTTTTGTCGTTTCCTGCCGGCTCGCAAGCGATGGTGGATAGTAATAATGCTAGACCTAGCATCATAAGAGATAAATGTCTCATAGTTTCGATTTTAATATTAAGTGACTAATTGACGAGTAGTAAAATAACTGTGCAAAGGACTTTAAGAATGCTTTGCCTTACAGTAAGTTGACTTTACCCATCGCATCTGCAACAGCATTTTAGGGGAGATGTTGTGTTAATTTTTATTGACAAGCTGAAATCAAACATTAAAAATATCAGTAGTGGAAGCGACTATTAAAAACTAAACGATGCAGGCCGGTTAACTTATTTGAGTGTTTGCATCATTGAAAGACCACATATTTTCGTCAATCTACTTTCAGATAAATCAACCATATCATTTGATTATCAGTTAGTTATATCAATTTATTTAACTTAAACATAGTATTATTCTTTGTGATAAATAGCATTATATTTGATACGCTCTTTTCCTTTTTATCTCTTTGTTCTTTGACGGATAATTGAAAATCTGATATATTTATCTTCTAGCCCTCTGACAATGAAATATCAATAAAGCCATCTCAACTTTAGACAAATGAAATCAACACAAACATATGACGCGATCGTCATCGGGTCTGGCATCAGCGGAGGTATCGCTGCCAAAGAATTATGCGAAAAAGGACTCAAAACACTCGTGCTGGAGCGCGGGCGAAAAGTAGAACACGTAAAAGACTACATCACTGCTTATAAAGCGCCTTGGCAGTTGCCCAATCGCGGTAAAGTCTCGCCAGCAGAAATCGAAAAACACTATTTCAGAATTAGCAAAAGTGGCAACGGTCCTTCCGAAGCACTCAAGCATTGGTACATCAAAGATGACGAACATCCTTATCAGGAGGACAAACGCTTCGATTGGGTACGCTTCTATCAGGTCGGTGGTCGCTCACTGATGTGGGGCAGACATAGTTATCGCTGGAGTGATCTGGACTTTGAAGCCAATGCAAAAGACGGATTTGGAGTGGATTGGCCCATTCGTTACAGAGATATTGCTCCTTGGTATGACTATGTAGAGCAATTTGTAGGCATCCAAGGAAATAAAGAAAGCTTGCCACATTTGCCAGATGGCGCATTTCTACCACCGATGGAGTTGAGTTGTGTAGAACAGAGAATCAGGGAGAGTATCAAATCTAAATTCGACCGTACCTTGACGATTGGTCGTACAGGCAACAATACGATTCCACACAATGGACGCGCTGCCTGCCAATATCGAAGGCTTTGCAATCGTGGATGTCCATACAGTGCGGCTTTGAGCGTACTTTCGACTTCATTGCCCGCTGCTGCTGCGACCGGAAACATGACTCTTCGCCCCCACTCTATCGTCTATGAAATCTTATACGACAAAGACCAAAAGCGAGCAACAGGCGTCCGCGTCATTGATGCACAAACCAAAGAAGACATGGTTTTCAATGCCAAAATCATCTTTTGCTGCGCTTCGACCATGGGAACTGCTCAAATTTTGCTCAATTCGATTTCCGAAGCCTTTCCCGATGGATTCGGTAATCAAAGCGGTGAATTAGGGCATAACGTGATGGATCATCATTTCAGAGTGGGCGCACATGGTGGCATCGATGGTTTCGATCATTTGTACTCCACAGGTCGCCCGCCTTCTGGCATTTACATTCCACGCTTCCGCAATATCGACAAAGCATCTACCAGCAAAGACTATGTACGTGGCTATGGCTATCAAGGAGGTTCGGGTCGCGGTGGCTGGCAGCATGCGGTACGCGAACTTGGGATTGGGCAAGCGTTGAAGGATAATTTACAGCGCCCTGGCGGTTGGGGATTTGGATCAACTGCTTTTGGAGAAACTTTGCCTTATCATGAAAACAAGGTCTATCTGGACAGAGAAAAAGTCGATCAGTGGGGGTTGCCTACTTTGGTTTTCGATGTGGAGTTCAAAGAAAATGAGCATCAAATGCGTGCCGACATGGCGAATGATATGGCAGAAATGCTGGAAGCATCCGGTTTCAAAAATGTGCAAACCTACGATGATGGTAGCTCTCCTGGTAGAGGTATTCATGAGATGGGAACGGCTAGAATGGGGCGCGATTCCAAAACTTCGGTACTCAATGAATGGAATCAGATTTGGGATGCCAAAAATGTATTTGTGACGGATGGCGCATGCATGACTTCTTCTGCTTGCCAAAATCCGTCACTCACCTATATGGCACTGACAGCGCGAGCGGCAGACTACGCAGTGAAGGAACTGAATCGACGAAATTTGTAAATCAAAAACTACATTTCTATCACATTCTTATTTTCACACTTTTAAATCGAAAAGCAGCCCAACCGAATCATTTGTACATAGCGTCTATCGTTTCATAGTCAAAATTCACTTTTTAAAACCTACTCGACTATGAAACGATTACACTATCTCCTCTTTGCCTTTGGGATTTACACCTTATTTAGTTGCGACTATGATGGCGGCTATCCTAGTTCCTATGAAGACCAATATGTAGAAATAGACAACCGCGAACGCTACAATGACTTTGAAGAAAATCCATTCGTCAAAGTGACAGATGACCCCATTTCTACTTTTTCTATAGATGCAGACGGAGGCTCGTATGCCAATAGTCGCCGCTTCATCGAAGATGGTCAGTTGCCACCAGCTGCTGCCATTCGGATAGAAGAGTTTATCAATTACTTTCCACTCGATTACGCCAACTCCACGAACGAGCATCCCATTGCCCTCAATGGAGAAATCAGTCAATGTCCTTGGAATACAGATCACAAACTGGTACGTATCGGTATCAAAGGCAATAGCTTCCGCACGGGCGAGATGCCCGCTTCCAATATTGTGCTGCTGATAGATGTATCCGGCTCGATGAAGGACGAATAAAAACTTCCGCTCCTCCAAAAGAGCTTTAAAATGATGGTCGATCAGTTTACTAAAAATGACCGTATCGCCATCGTGACTTATGCTGGGAAAGATAAAGTGGTCTTGAATGCGACGCGAGGCGATGAAAAAAGAAAAATCAAAAAAGCCATCGATAAACTCAAATCGGGCGGTGGCACAGCAGGTGCAAAAGGCATCATTACTGCTTACGACATCGCAGAGAAAAACTTCATCGAAGGCGGTAACAACCGCATCATCTTGGCGACAGATGGCGACTTCAACATTGGGCTTTCTTCTCAAGAGGATTTGGTCAATCTGATAGAAGACAAAAGAGAATCTGGTGTCTTCCTGACAGTCGTCGGTGCAGGTGCTTACAACTACAACGAAGCCGCCATGGAACAGGTCGCCAATCACGGCAATGGCACTTACGAGTATATAGACAGCGAGACACAAGGACGCAAAATTTTCGTCGATGAGTACGGTAAGTTTTTCGCGAAAGCCAAAGATGTCAAAGTACAAGTGGAGTTCAATCAAGATGTCGTCAATGAATATCGCTTGATTGGGTACGAGAATAGAAAGCTGGCGACAGAAGACTTTGAGGATGATACCAAAGATGCCGGAGAGATAAGTGCAGGGCAGAATGTGACAGCACTTTACGAAATCATCCCAGTCTCTACCGGACAGAAAAACGCCAATGCTTTTACCATAGATTTCAGATACAAGCAGCCGGATAACGATGTGAGTATTCCGCTGCAGCTGGAGATTCCTGACGCAAGCACACCTTTCGATCAAGCGTCTGAGCATCAGCGATTTGTGTCTAGTGTGGCTGCTTTTGGGATGCTGCTGCGTGAGTCAAAGTATTCCGGTACAGCCACTTATGATAGTGTACTAGAGTGGGCGTCTAAGTGTACAGATTATGATCCTTATGATTATCGGAAAGATTTGCAAGAAGTGATTTTGGCGGCGAAGTCGCTGTAATGACTACCTTTAAAAATGAGAGCGATCATCAGTGTTTTTAAACTTGATGATCGCTTTTTTCATGGGAATAACTACCGTTAAAATTACTTCTTACAATGCCATTGCCCTTTCATCCATGACAAAATATCCTTATATTTATACAATGACGCCTCATTTCACCTGACAATTTAGACATCATTCGTCTCTCATAAGAGAAAAACTACACTTACACAGCAGTCAATTTTAAAAGACAGTAGCACAAGTGATTTCTTTTACCATTAATTTTTTTCATTATGAGAGTTTCCAAATTCGCAATGGCAGTGCTTGTATGCTGCCTCTCCACTTCTTTTACTTTCGGGCAATATTTACAAGTATTAGACACCTCGCCTAAAGATGCCAAGGCAGCTTTTATCAGTCGTGATAGTGCCGGACAAGCAATGGTCATTAATAATTCCAACGGCGCAAATCCTACACTCAACACAGGTCAAACAGTCGGGCTAGATGTCCGAACAGGTGACTTTGGTGGTGGTGCTGATCTGGCCGGTACGACTGCTTTGGGCATCAGATCTGTGACACGTGGTGATCGAGACATCTCCATTCAGGGCAGCAATTCAAGTATCTGCGGACTGGCCGCCTTTTTTCAGGGAAATACGGTAGTCGACAGACGACTCAATCCTGAATCTTGCGATCTGCCACTCCGAATGCGTATGAATGCTGAAAATGTACTGACGCCAGGCTCGCCCATACCAGGTTCTGGTGGCGGCATCTTGACACGTCCGAGTGATCTGCCACCACTCAATCCAGTGATTCCCGGACTGGAGCGCTCTTCTTTGGGTGGTTTTACGATGTTCTATAAAGACGTCACCGATTTTTATGACGAAGGACTCATCAATGGAGATGGCATCACTTTGTTGCCTTTCTTCACACCCGACCCAGCTACTGGAGGGTCTACCGATATTCCAGTATTAGGCGTACTCAATTATTTGGAACGCTATGGGGCGACGACGATGGATCCCGGAACGAAAGGTTGTCCTGATTGCTTTACAGATATTGCATTTCGTAACCAAATCTTCACCAACGACAACTGTGATGACGATGTCAATACTAATTTAGGGACGAATAATACAGCCAAGCAACTTAGGCAGGACGCTTCAACTATTTTAGACGACTTCCGAAGTATTCAATACGCCACTTATGAGCACGAAAAATCAACCGCTTTCCAGTTGGATTTGGAGTCATTACCTGCCTACACACAACAACGACTAGGCGAAGGCTACGGTACGGGCGGCAAAGAATGGATGACTCACCTCACACTTGGTGTGAAAGCATTAGATGAAGAACAGGAAGATTTGCGAGCTGAAAATGAAGAGCTACGAGATAGAGTAGCTGAATTGGAAGACAAAATGAATCAACTACTTGTTCTTTTGGATAAAACAAATCAAATAGAAAGCATTTCGACACCTAGTGGACGACTATTGCAAAATGAACCCAATCCTTTTCATCAACAAACGACGATTCACTATGATTTACCGGATACCGTCCAGTCTGCTCAATTAATCATTCGTGATTTGAATGGACAAGTCCTAAAAACGATCGTGTTGGAAGAAACAACTTCCGGTCAAGTAACGCTGGACGCTTCGACCTTGGCAGCTGGAACTTACACTTACAGTTTGATAGTCGATGGTCAGATAATACAGACAAAGCAAATGATATTGACACAATAGATTGCCTTATTTCATTACCTTAAATAAAAAGCGCGTGCCACTTTCTGTGACACGCGCTCTTTTTATTGGTTCTTTTTGACCACAAATAGATCTTAGTTCTTCGTCACGGTATACATTAAAGTAGCACCATTAAATGTAACAGTATAGTTACCATCTTCCGCTACTACAATATTGTCTCCACCAGGTACTACACTACCTGCACTTCCACCCCAGTTGATGTCCCATGCGTCATTAGCACGGAATTTGATTTCATTGCCACCAGTCAAATCCAATGTGATACTCCACATGTTAGGATTTTCTAGGCTGCGTGTCATATCTTGATCTGCATCCCAACCTTCAGGCGTTGCGCTACCAATCAATCCTACAGAAGTAACTTCTGTAAATGTGTACATTGGCTCATCGCCATCTGTGAATGTCACGTAGTAAGTACTATCTGCAGGGACAGGAATGTTATCGCCACCTGCTACTGCTGCACCTGCTGGGAAGTCTGTACCACCCCAGTTGTTGTCCCAAGCACCGTCTGCACGGAACTTGACGTCACCTGTATACAAGAAAGCAGCGATGCTGTAGTTGACCAGGTCAGTAGAGTACATCGTGATGTCTGCACCATCTGCCCAACCATCATCGTTGCCAGTCGTCGCAAAACCGATCAAACCAATTGTCTCGTACAACGGACCTGTGTTACCAGTTGACTCTTGGAACTCGACTGTGTAATCAAAAGTCTCATCGTTGAAGATGACTTTGTAGTAGTTGTCACCTTCATCTAGTACTGTACCGTCTAGTTTCACATTTTCATTGGCTCCACGTACTAGCGTTTCGCTGATTTTTTCGCCATTGTCGTCTAGCTCAGCGTCTACTTCTTTCAAAGATAAAGTACCGCTTAGTTGAGAGATACCTGTCCCCTCTGCTGCACCCCAGTCAATGTCTGTCCAGTTGTCCGTATTCGCTAGTTTAAACTCAATCGTAGCAGAGCTATTCATGACGATACTGTCGATTTCCCAAGTATTGTCTGCTACCAATTCCATTGGCTCGGCACCCCAAGAAACAGGGCTTCCACGGAAGAATACTTGTACGTAGTTGCTTTCAAAACCAGAAGCATTCGGTTCTGTTACTGTAAATTTGTTGCTCGCCATATTGGTATTTCCAGCAGCATCAGTCACTGTTGCGTTGATGGTGTAGCTACCTTTCACTAAGGTCATGCCATCGTTTGTCCAAGTCAGTTCGCCTTCTTTGCCACTCACAGAACCATTAGCTGTCGCCACATCTGTTCCGTCATCGCTAGTCACTACAAAAGATGCAGACGCCAAATCAATATTGTCTGTAAAAGAGACGGTGATGTCTTGATCAAACATCATCATACCGCCAAATTCAGGTTGTGTCCAAACGAATTTTGGATTTTCGGTGTCTAAATCTTCGTCATTGTTACAGGCAACGGTCAGAGAAACCAAGCCCAACAATAGTAATAAGTACTTGATACTTACTTTCTGCATAATGCTTAAATTTGTTTAATAATAGTAAATAGTAAGGTGAGAATAGAACGTTTTTGGAAATGTTATAGTGCGTTTTTGCTTTCAGGCGCGAAGATAACGGAAATTGAGCAGAACTTACTTTTCCACTACATTTATGACACAAATATATGTTTGACCAATATCTACAACTACTTCAAAACCTAATAGCCACACCTTCTTTATCCAAAGACGAAGCAAAGACAGCCGAATGGCTTAAAAAGTTTTTGGTAAGCAAAAATGTACCCTTTCAGCAGCTCCACAACAACATTTGGGCGCACAACAAATATTTCAATTCAAACTTACCGACCATCCTCCTCAACTCCCATCACGATACCGTAAAGCCCGCTGCCACTTATACCCGAAACCCCTATGAAGCAAGCCTTTCAGATGGAAAGCTCTATGGATTGGGTAGCAATGATGCGGGTGGTTGTTTGGTCGCGCTGCTAGCTACTTTTCTTCACTTCTACGAGCGTTCTGACTTAAGTTACAATCTGATTTTTGTCGCCAGTGCAGAGGAAGAGATTTCTGGCAAAAATGGGATTGCAGTAGTACTATCTGAACTTGGTGACATCGCCGTTGGCATTGTGGGCGAACCGACTTTACTACAAATGGCAGTCGCAGAAAAAGGACTAATGGTCATAGATGGTGTCGCTAAAGGTGTCGCGGGGCATGCTGCCCGTGAGGAAGGAGAAAGTGCCATTTATAAAGCGTTGACAGACATAGAACTACTCAAAAACCTGGAACTAGAGCACGTCTCTACTTTGTTAGGGCATACCAAAATAAGCGTCACCCAAATCGAAGCTGGACATCAGCACAATGTCGTACCAGACGCTTGCAAGTTTGTTATGGATGTCCGCACCAATGAATTTTACCCGAATAAAAAATTGTTCGATCACCTTCAGAAAATCACCCAATCCGAACTGACTGCCCGCTCATTTCGTCTCAATTCTTCTCAGATTCCACTCGATCATCCGCTCGTCAAAAGAGGACAAGAACTAGGTCTTTCACATTATGGCTCTCCTACCCTTTCCGATCAAGCATTGATGCCTTTTCCGACTTTAAAAATCGGTCCGGGAGATTCAGCGCGTTCTCATACAGCGGATGAGTTTATCTATGTGCGAGAAATTGAAGAAGGGATTGAGTTGTATACTGCTTTGCTGGAAGGACTGGAGCTAATTTGAAAAGATGAACATAGACAAACTTATTAATCACTCTTTCTCGTTATTCTACAAGTTTGACCAATAAACTTTCAACATGAAAAAGATGCTAGTTTGTGTAGCCATCTTACTAATAATAACTATTGCTTGTGATGATCGCAATGAATTCAATTTTAGAGTAGAACTTCCTGAGTTTGATTTTCCAGAAACAGTTATGTTCAAAGATAGTCTTTCTGAATACGATATATTCCAAGGCATACCTGCGGACTTAATACCGGCTCAGGGCGTTGAGCTTTTAGAGTTAAGTTCCATACTCTTCACAGATTACGCTTATAAACAAAGGCTAGTCAAACTACCTGATGGAGCAAAAATGACAAAACAAAATGACAATACCCTTGATTTTCCAGATGGCACGATATTAACAAAGACTTTCTTTTACTACCATGATGAAAGAGATACAACCTTGGGAAAACGAATCATCGAAACTAGGCTACTAGTCAAATCACAAAATAAGTGGAATGTAGCTACCTACATCTGGAACGATCAACAAAATAACGCCACAATAAAAAGATACGGTGAGGATACTCAAGTCAACTGAATCAATAAAAATGGAAGTAAAATCAGTACTATCTATCATGTACCTAGCGAAAATGAATGCTTTGCCTGCCATCAGTCCAATTCAACAGTGACGCCTTTGGGAACTAGATTGAGAAACTTAAACAGAATAGTACAAAGAAATAGCTCAACTATCAATCAGATCAGTTACTTACAGTCGGTTGGCGTTATGAGTAATTTTTCAGTTGAGCAACTCCCTCAAATTGTTGATTATAATAATGAAACACACTCGCTAGCAGAAAGAGCTAAGGCTTATTTGGATTTGAACTGTTCACACTGCCACAACCCAACTGCTTGGGAAGTACCTACTGAAAGAGAATTTGATTTTAGATATGAGACGCCACTACATCAGTCGGGCATCTCATTTGAAGAAGAAAAAATAAAACAGGCACTCCTAGACGAGGAAATGCCATTCATCGGAACGACAATTTTAGATAAAGAAGGTGTGACCCTAGTTGTTCAATACCTAGAAAGCCTATAGTATCGCGTCTTTAGAATTCTATTACAGACAATGACAGCCGTGAAAACTGTTACGCATCATTCATTGTTATTTTCTAAAAGATAACTGATCAGGTAATCGTGCAGATGTCAAGAACTCGCTGAATACATCTCACCTTTCACCACTCACTCATCACCTCTAGAAAAATGTACGACTTAATCATCATAGGTGGAGGACCCACCGGCATCAATATAGGCATAGCAGCGACGAAAGCAGGACTCAATTATCTGATCCTAGAAAAGGGAATGCTCGCCAATTCCATCTATCATTTTCCGACGAATATGACTTTTTTTTCAACCTCTAAAAAGTTGGAAATCGGGGATACACCTTTTGTATCGCATACAGAAAAACCGACACGTGCCGAAGCGTTGGAATACTATCGACGTCTGCATCAGCACTGGGATTTAAAGATCAATTTCTACGAGCCAGTAGAAGAAATGCAGCCGCTCACATCAGACGAAGGCTATCGCATCACAACGCCCAAAGGTACTTACGAAACCATGGCAGTCGCTTTGGCAACAGGCTATTACGATCAACCGAATCTACTGAATGTACCTGGCGAAAAACTTCCCAAAGTCAAGCACTACTACGACAATGTACATCCATATATCGGGCAAGAAGTGTTGGTAATCGGCGCGCGCAATTCGGCAGCACAAGTGGCATTGGAGCTTTGGCAAAAAGGCTCGAATGTAACCATGGCAGTACGTGGTGATAGCATCAGCGAAAAGGTCAAATATTGGATCAAACCAAATCTGGAGAACCGCATCAAAGAAGGCTCTATTCCTGCTTACTTCAATACGACCGTCCAAGAAATCAAGCCCAATTCGGTCATTTTGAACACACCAGATGGCAAAAAAGAAATCCCCAATGACTACGTCCTCGCTATGACTGGCTATCACCCGAATTTCGATCTGCTACGCCAAATCGGTATCGAACTCTGCGACGACGACTCACAAATTCCAACTTACGCCCCAGAAACATTAGAAACCAACTTATCGAATGTCTTCATCGCGGGTGTCATTTGTGCCGGTATGCATACTAGCAAACTGTTTATCGAAAATACACGTGATCACGGAGAAATCATTGCAGAAGTAGTGAAAGCAAGGAAGGAGGAGAAAGTAGTAGCCTGACACCTATTTTGTCATTAAAATGTCTAATCGCCTCAGAATTTGCATATTTTTGAGCCGATTAGTGGATTTAATCGGCTCATGATGTATAACATATTCATTCATAGCTAAATCAATATAATTTGATACCTTAACTAGCTAGGATACCTAATTCGTAAGCATATGCGAATGTGCCACTTTATTCTGGTTTAGCTACCAGCTTAATTCCAGTTTGTATCTAGATCCAAATTTAATTACTTTCTATCAGCCCCTTTTCTTCAGCTCACGTACATCAAACCATTGATTGACCCCCATCGCTGTTGTATAAAATCAATTAGTTTTCTCCATCTTTTTCTATCTTAACCTCCACAAAATCAAAACGAACGTGAAACGTCAACTACTCTACATCGTCGCCCTCTTTTGGCTCTGCCTTTCCTGCCAAACCAATTCCGAGGATCTCATCATACAAGCCAACTGGAATAATATGCCAGATCAACATTGGCTCGGCAGCGAGTGGTGGGGCAATCGCTTGCAAGATTGGCAAATTAAAGATGGGCGACTGGAATGTGTACGTACCGGAAAAAGTTTGCAGATGCGGACGGTGCATTTGTTGTCACATCGGCTAAAAGAAGAAGTAGGAGATGCGGTTCTAGAGATGAAAGTTGGTACACTGACAGATTTAGAAAGTAGTGCAGCAGCTGGTTTTTTAATTGGTGCAGGTGCAGAGTTGAATGTGCTAGGAGCTTCCTTAGTGATGCAAAATCATGGTCGTGGTGGTGGATTATTTTGTGGTGTAGATGGTAGCGGAAATGCTTTCATTAAAGATATGGAATCCAATGAAATTATTTCGCAAACTACTGTTAGTCAATTAATTACAGAAGGAATCAAATTACAACTCACCATTTCAGAATCAAATACCATTCAGCTTAAAATAGGCGAAAGCACAGTAGAACAGACCGTGGAAGCAGACCGACTCATCGGCAATGTCGCCCTAGTTTCTCATCCTGGTAGCGAGTCTTTCTCCACTCGTTTTTGGTTTGATGATGTCCAAATCAGTGGCAGCAAATTTGTGAAGCAAGAAGGCTCCGGTTTTGGACCGATCATCTCGGCGCAGCATACATTAAGCAATGATGTGCTGAAAATGACGGCTCAGTTGCCACCTATTGCAGCTAGCGCTTTACCGACCATCTATCTAGACATTCAGCAAGATGGACAATGGAAAACCATAGTCGAAAGCGAAGTCGATACTGCTAGTTTGACCGCTCACTTCCGCGTCGAAAATTGGGATAGCAACAACAGCATTGACTATCGGCTGCGCTATGGCAAAAACGATTCAAATCCTTATACTGGGACAATTCGCCGCGACCCAGCCGATCAGAATATCATCAGCATCGCTGGACTCTCTTGCAATCACAATGTCGCCAAACCAGGTCTAGATCGCCCAGATCGTGCGTTCAATTTTGACTTTAGTGGCATCTGGTATCCGCATAGCGACTTGGTGGCTCATCTACAGCAGCAACAGCTTGATCTACTCTTTTTTACAGGCGACCAAATCTACGAAGGTGCTAGTCCGACTTTTCCCGATCGAAAAAATGCCAAACTCGACTATCTCTACAAATGGTATCTGTGGTGTATGGCATTTCGGGATTTGACAAAAGAACTGCCCGTTGTCACCATACCGGACGATCACGATATTTTTCAAGGCAATATTTGGGGAGCAGGCGGTCGCTCTACCGAAGTCGATCACAATGGCGGTTACGTCATGCCCGCCGAATGGGTCAAAATGGTCGAACGAACGCAAACCAGTCATCTCCCCGATCCTTACGACTCCACACCAGTGGAGCAAGGCATCGGTGTCTACTATACCAGCATGAATTATGGTCGCATCGGGATGGCGATTCTAGAAGACCGAAAATTCAAATCCGGCTGTGCCAATCTACTCCCCTACAAAACCAGAAATCGCCCCGATCACATCAACGATCCTGATTTTGATATTAGTGAAGCAGATGTGGAAGGCTTGACTTTATTGGGTGATCGGCAATTGACCTTCCTAGAAGACTTTGCGGCAGACTGGAACGGTCACGATATGAAATTGATCCTATCGCAAACCGTTCTTGCTAATCTCGCGACTCACCACGGCGACGATCACTTCCGCTTGATTGCGGATTTGGACTCCAATGGCTGGCCACAAACAGGCAGAAACAAAGCTTTAAAAGCCATTCGAAAAGGTTATGCCTTCATGCTAGCGGGCGATCAACACTTACCAACGTTGTCTCAACATGGCGTCGATGACTGGGGAGATGCAGGCTATGCTTTCGTTGTTCCTGCCATCGCCAATTTCTATCAACGTGCTTGGTTTCCTGAAAAAGAAGGACTCGACAGAGCGGCGGGTGCGCCCGGCTACCTCGGCAAGCATATTGATGGTCTAGGTAACAAAATAGAGATGCTCGCTGTCGCCAATCCAGCTTCTTTTACTGGTGTTTCTTTTGACATTGAGCCGCTGAGTTTGCATGCTAAAATGCCAGGTTATGGTGTCGTCCGTTTCAACAAATCGGAGCGCAGCATTACTGCTGAATGTTGGCCACGATATATCGAGCCGCAACTCGCCACTGACGCAGCGCAGTATGATGGATGGCCTAAAACGGTCGCCATGCAAGACAATTTTGCGAAAGCAGCAACTGCTTATCTTCCAATGATCGAAGTCGACATTCTCAACAATCCGGTCTTTCAAGTTTGGCAAGATGAAGAACTGATTTACAGCATTCGCCCTGGTACGAATCGTTTTCAGCCGAAGGTGTTTGCGGAGGGGGAATATTTGGTAAAAATAGGTAGTCCGGAGACAGGAAATTGGTCAGAATTTGAATTGAGTACGGCAGATCAGTCGCCGGTGAAGTTTAAGTTTTGATGAGGTAGCCATTCCAACTCATCGGAAGGAAAACGCAGTTTACGAAGTTTGAGTATTGCTCAGTGGATAGAGAAGCTTTATAAAAATAGCCTTACTCAAAGTCCACCCGCAACCCCGACTGAATAAGTCGTTGGACAGTCTTGACAAAACAAGCCTCTTGCGGCACATAGTTTAACTAAAACATAGTAAGTTTCCTAATAACTTGTGCCGATGACTCAGCATTTGAAACCCTACCTTCTCAAGTTTCCGAATAAGTTGCTCCGCGATCGGGTAGCTCTAAAATCTCTATTTCCCAATTCCCTACCTTATATTTGCATCACTTTTTGCAGAAGTCATTTTTTTGACGAAGAAATAGAAGCAAGAAAACATCAAAACGACATTTCATTTGTCTTTTGAAAAAGAAGAGGCGTAGAACGGAATGTAGAGATTATACACGAGAAACTGCTAACTGCTTAGTATCTAAGCGATGCGGTGTTGAGTTAGTCTAACATCTCACGTCTCACTATCTCATATCTAAAAAAATAACAGATCCGATATTATGAACTATGACTTGATTGTTATTGGGAGCGGGCCAGGTGGTTATCCAGCTGCGATTCGGGCTTCTCAATTGGGGATGAAAGTAGGCGTGGTAGAAAGAGAATCTTTAGGAGGTATTTGCTTGAACTGGGGTTGTATACCCACCAAGGCATTGCTAAAAAGTGCGCAAGTATTCAATTATATTCAACACGCAGCTGACTACGGCATCAAAGTAGATAAAAGCGAAGCCGATTTTGGTGGCATGATCAAACGCAGCCGCGATGTCGCCAATGGCATGAGTAAAGGCATCAATTTTTTGTTCCGCAAAAATAAGATTGATACACTGACTGGTCATGGCGAATTGACAAAGGATAAGAAAGTCAAAGTGACCGATGCTGACGGCAATAGCAAAGAATACACTGCTCCTCACATCATCATCGCCACTGGTGGACGTGCGCGAGAATTACCTAATTTGCCTATAGATGGTGAAAAGGTAATCGAATACCGAAAAGCCATGACCTTGCCGAGTCAGCCAAAGAAAATGGTGGTCGTCGGTGCTGGTGCGATTGGTGTTGAATTTGCGTATTTCTACAATTCGATTGGGACAGAAGTGACGGTTGTAGAGTTTATGGAGCAAGGACTTGTGCCAAGAGAAGATACAGATATTTCCAAAGAATTGACTAAAATCTATAAAAAAGCTGGCGTCAATATCCTCGCCAATACCTCTGTCGAAAAAGTAGATACTTCCGGCAAAAGCTGTGTTGTACATATCAAAGACCGCAAAAGTGGCAAGGAAAGTACAATAGAGTGTGACGTAGTGCTTTCAGCGGCGGGTGTCTCAGCGAATACCGAGAATATCGGTTTGGAAAAACTGGGTATCCCAACGGAGCGCGGCTTGATTCAAGTCGATGAATTTTACCGTACACCAGTAGCAGGTATTTATGCTATCGGTGATGTGACTCAGGGACAAGCATTGGCACACGTCGCTACGGCAGAAGGCATCTTATGCGTCGAAAAAATTGCAGGTCATCATCCTGAGCCAATCAACTATAAAAACGTTCCCGGCTGTACGTATTGCTCTCCTGAGATTGCTTCTGTTGGCTACACCGAAAAAGAAGCGAAGGAAGCAGGCTACGACGTCAAAGTGGGCAAGTTCCCATTCTCCGCTTCCGGAAAAGCGAGTGCAGCAGGCGCGAAAGAAGGTTTCGTCAAAGTGATCTTCGATGCGAAATATGGAGAGTGGCTAGGCGCACACATGATCGGTGCCAACGTTACTGAAATGATCGCAGAAGTAGTCGCTGCTCGGAAACTGGAAACAACTGGTCACGAAATCATCAAAGCCATCCATCCTCACCCAACTATGAGCGAAGCGGTGATGGAAGCTGCGGCTGCGGCTTATGATGAGGTGATACATTTGTAAGCTTTGAGCTACTAGCCATTAGCATTTCATCTGGAGCATAAATTCAGTGTTTATGCTCTAGATTATTTTACTACACACAGCCTTAACCATGCAAAATTACAAAGCCACTGTCGGCAATTTCAACTTTGAGCTCACCGAAGTACAAATCGCCGAACTCGACAGCATTCCTAATGCAGACGGCTCTTTTCATTTGTTGAAAGACAATAAAGCTTACCAAATCGAAGCCAAGTACATCGGACGCAAACGCTTTGAGATCCTCGTCAATGGCAATAAATACGAAGTCCAACTCGCAGACGAAAAAGATATGCTCGTAGAGCGATTGGGCTTAGGTGTCCGCGCTGCATCTATGGCAAAAGAAGTGGTCGCGCCCATGCCTGGTCTGGTACTGAGCATAGCAGTCAGCGAAGGACAGTCAGTAGCAAAAGGTGATGCTTTGCTCATTTTAGAAGCTATGAAAATGGAAAATGTCATTAAAGCGGCTGGAGATGGGGTCGTAAAAAGTATTTCGGTGCAGCAGGGCGCGGCGGTGGAGAAAGGGGCGGTGTTGTTGGATTTTGAGTGATGGCTTTCATATAGTGGGAATTAATTTCTACCTCTATATGATTTATCAAAATGCCTAATCGAAACTTCCTGAAGGCGATGCACTAAAATTTGACAAATCGCTTTTTTCAAGCTGGCATAAAATATTTTCTGAAAGTCTCACACCGAATTGATTTGACCTAGATTTGTCAAATTACTACATATCAAAATAAAACCACCATGTCCACCCTCTTCTCCACTTTCCCAAAAACCACCAAAGCCGAATGGCTCGCCAAAGTAGAACGTGATCTTAAAGGCAAGTCCTTAGACGACCTAATGTGGAAAGTGACAGACGATTGGACGATTTCGCCCTTTGCGCATTTGGAAGATATGCCAGATGCTAAGCCAGCTATTACTAGAGCCAAAACAACGAATAGTTGGGAAATCGGGGAGCGAATTATTGCTGAAGATGCTAAAGTAGTAAATGAAATAGCGCATACGGCTTTATCAGGTGGAGTGAATGCCTTGTTTTTTCAATTGCCAAGCGGATTTGAGGATTTTTCGACGCTACTGAAAGACGTCCAACTGGAGTGGATTTCGACTCATTTTGAAGGAGATTTAGTTGAACCATTTTTGAGCTTCTTACAAACGACCAATTTCAATTTACGACATCTAGAAGGCAGTTGGCGAGGCGCAGCAGAAACCACTAAACTGAATAGTTTACTACCACTTTTTGTCTGTCAGCAAGTCGATGGAACTCCTCATCATCAAGGCAAAGAAAAGACAGTCGAAGAACTGACTGCTATCCTCATTGACCTCAATCAAAAATTACAAAGCTTCACCGATCAGCCGCATTGCCCGATCCAGCTGAGCATCGGCATCGGGAAAAGTTATTTTATCAATATCGCCAAAATTCGTGCTATTCATTTACTTTGGCAGCACTTGCTTTCTACTTATCAAGTTGACATCCATTTGTCTGTCGAAGCTATCGTTGCTGCTGACATTTACCCCGACGATCAATACCAAAATATGATTCAAATTTCGACCCAAGCCTTGTCGGCTGTCATTGGTGGCGTTGATCGATTGTATATTGATCCATCGGATACAAAAGGGACAGCTTTCACGCGCCGCATCGCTCGAAACGTACAGCATTTACTACAGTTGGAAAGTCACTTAGATCATGTCGTCGATCCTGCGGCTGGGAGTTATTATTTGGAGCAGATGACGGAGGGTTTGGGGGAAAGAGCGTGGAATGGTTTTTTGAAACATATAGGAACATAGACAACATAGAAAAGATAAATTCAATATCAGCCTGTTTTATACTGGCAATAGTATTGCTTACTTATCAAACTAGCCAAGCCTGTTTTTGTGAAGAAGAGACTGTGGGAACAGCCGATTATTCAAGATACGATGAACTTTTTTTGGGTAAAGTCCTAAAGATCGAAAGGATAGAAACTACCGAAATCCACGAAGGCATAACATACAATCCTGTTGGAATAATAACGACTTTTGAAGTCATACAGAAATGGAAAGGTGATAAAAATAAAATTATCAAAATATATCAGTCTGTCAATTCTTGTTCCATGGACTATCCGATCAGTACATCTCGATGGATAGTTGGTGCTTACAAGAAACACTTTATTCAAGACAGCTTTAAAGAGAAATATCCTGATAGACATTTGCAAACTGATGTTTGCTCAATTAATATTGAAGAAAGAGATTACAAACAATTTGGGAAGGACATAAATGAACTGAATAAGAAGTTCCCAAATTCCATAGAGCTCGAAAATCCTTTTGTCAGCTGGACTTGGATTCTTTCAATTGCTTTAATCCTTATGGCAGTTCTTGTATTCGTCTTTAGAAATTCACTCTTTTTGAAATCATCTAAGTGAGGGCTTCCGACATATCGGAACAAGTTTCACTCAAATTGCCCCCCTCACAAATAATAGAATATGAAAAAAATACTAGTCGCAAATAGAGGAGAAATCGCCTTGCGCGTCATGAGAACCGCCAAAAGAATGGGCATTTCGACCGTCGCCGTCTATTCGGAAGTCGATCGTCATGCACCTCACGTCCGTTTTGCGGATGAAGCGGTGTTGTTGGGTGCTGCGCCTTCGAGTGAGTCCTATTTGAAGATGGATAAAATCATTGAAGTAGCGAAAAGCCTGAGCGTCGATGGCATTCATCCTGGCTATGGTTTTTTGAGCGAGAATGCCATATTCGCGCAGAAAGTGACGGATGCTGGATTGATTTTCATTGGTCCGAAGCCACACGCCATTCGAGTGATGGGGAGTAAACTGGCAGCGAAGGAAGCGGTGAGTCATTACGATATTCCGATGGTGCCGGGGATCGAAGAAGCGATTACAGATATTCCAGCAGCGAAAAAGATTGCGGCAGAAATTGGTTATCCGATTTTGGTGAAAGCCTCAGCAGGTGGTGGTGGAAAAGGAATGCGCATCGTCAATGAAGAAGCGGAATTTGAGGAGCAAATGGAACGCGCCATCAGCGAGGCGGTATCTGCTTTTGGGGATGGAGCGGTTTTTTTGGAGAAATATGTGAGTTCACCAAGACATATCGAGCTGCAAGTTCTTGCCGATCAGCATGGCAATGTGGTTCACCTTTTCGAGCGGGAATGTAGCATCCAAAGACGCCATCAAAAAGTGGTGGAAGAAGCACCTTCTGCTGTGCTGACGCCAGAGTTGCGAGCTAGAATGGGACAGGCAGCCGTCGATGTAGCAAAAGCATGTGACTATGTAGGCGCAGGCACGGTCGAGTTTTTGATCGACGATCAGTTGGACTTCTACTTTTTGGAAATGAATACACGCTTGCAAGTTGAGCATCCTGTGACGGAGTTGATTACAGGTATCGACTTGGTAGAGCAGCAAATCCGAGTGGCACAAAATGAGCCACTTTCTTTCACACAGGAAGATTTACAGATCAGAGGTCATGCGGTGGAATTGCGCGTCTATGCAGAGAATCCGTTGGATAATTTTTTGCCGAGTGTCGGTACTTTGGAGACTTATCAAACGCCTAAAGGCGAAGGCATCCGTGTAGATGATGGCTATACAGAAGGTATGGAGATTCCGATTTACTACGACCCAATGATTGCTAAATTGGTGACCTACGACAAAGATCGCATTTCAGCCATTCAGAAGATGAAGCAAGCCATCGCAGACTACGACATCGAAGGTGTAGCGACGACTTTGCCATTCGGTACTTTCGTTTGTGACCATGAAGCCTTCCGTAGCGGTGATTTTGATACTCATTTTGTCAAAAAATATTATTCGCCTGAATTGCTGGAAGCGGAACAAAAAGAGGAAGCAGAAGTGGCAGCCTTGGTCGCTTTGCAGCAGTATTTACAGCAGCAAGAACAGTTGCAAGTGCCGACGGATGGAAGTGGAAAGTGGAAGCGGCGGAGAGGGTAAAACAGTAGAATGGGAACGCAGATCAGACAGATTTAACAGATTCAAACCGATTTGTGAGCACTCCACAAAAAATCTACAGAAATCAGTTCGATCCGTTCAATCAGCGTTCCCATCATACAAACATTAACTATTCAACAACTGCTTCACCATCCCCGAAATCGTCTTCCCATCCGCACGACCAGCTAGTTCTTTACTGGCGCGTCCCATCACTTTACCCATGTCTTTCATAGAAGTGACGTCCATGGTTTTGAGGAGTTGTCGAAGATAGATTTCTAGCTCTGCTTCCTCCATTTGCTGCGGTAAATATTTCTCAATGACAGAAACTTCTTCTCGCTCTATCACTGCCAAATCCTCTCTTCCTTGCTGCTCATAGATGGCAATAGAATCCTTGCGCTGTTTTACCAGTTTTTGCAACATCTTGATCTCGTCCGCTTCATTCAAAGTCGTACCGCTTCCATCTGTTTTCGACATCAAAATGGCTTGCTTGATGGCACGAATTCCTCTTTTGCCAGCTTCGTCTTTGGCTTTCATGGCGGTGATTAAGTCTTTAGCGACTTTTTGTTCTAAGTTCATATTTATTTTGGATTTAAAATTCGATTTCTAAAAAACAAAGGTAGAAAAGTCAACAGAAGTTCCATTTTCTAATCTTTCTAAACCATTCCATTCACCACATTTCATTTTGCTACCGTTCCGAAAAGATGGACTAGAGTCTTTTTCATAATTTCTCATCTTTATAACTGAATAGGAGAAATGCCTTTTTTATATGGCAACAATGTATATTTGATACCAGTATAAATGAGTGCTATCCGAAAACCGATTACACAAAACACTTAGAATTGAGGCTTATGAGATATTTTCCTTTACTTACACTATGCGCGTTCTTCATGTTACCCACGCTGACATTTGCACAAGTCAATTATACTGCCAACGACCGCGTCACACCCTACAAAGCGCCGTTTGGCTATGGTACAAATGTAGGCTGGTTTCCCAATTGGTCGCAAGAAGAGCTAGCTGATATCACTTTTGGGAATCCAGACAAAGATGTCGATGGCGTCGGTATCACGACGATGCGTCCAGCTCTATTTGAGCATTTTATGGATACTTGGGGATATGAATTCCGCATTCCCACTTTCGAGCATTATAAAAGACTAGGCGCAAAAGATAATGTCGTCTTTGTCGGTTATCCGGCGCAGAAGCACAGAGATCAAACGGAGTATTGTGACGGTACACAGTCTGAGTTATTTCGCAATTTGTATACACCCATCTGGGACAATGGCGCAAACGGTACACCTTATAATGATGAGAATTATTATGCTGCCTACTTGTACAAAACCGTCACGCTTTACAAAGAATACGTCAAATTTTGGGAAATCTGGAACGAACCAGACTACTCTTTCACGCCAAATTCCATCCACGCACCCGGCGTAGAAGGCAACTGGTGGGAGTATGACCCTGAGCCGTGCGACTATGACATTCATGCGCCTGTGCAGCACTATATCCGTATGTTGCGCATCAGCTGGGAGATCATCAAAACAGTCGATCCGGAGGCGTATGTGGCGATTGGTGGCATCGGGTATCCTAGTTTTTTAGATGCGGTGCTAAGACAGACAGACAACCCAAATGGAGGTGAAGTGACGGAAAATTATCCGCTAAAAGGTGGCGCATATTTTGATGTATTGAGCTATCACACCTATCCACACATCGACAACAGCTTGCGCAAATGGAACAACGCTGTCGGTGGATTTGTCTATTTCCGACATACGGATGCAGCGGTTCAGGGTGTGTTGAAACTGAGAGATCGATTTGAGGAGGTATTGTATCGCTATGGCTATGATGGTGCACAGTATCCTGAAAAGGAGTGGATTATCACAGAATCTAATGTACCACGCAAGCCTTTGAATCGCGGATTTGGATCGGATGAAGTACAGCGCAATTTTATTATCAAAGCTCTAGTCGAATCTCAAAAGCACAATATTCATCAATTCCATATCTTCACTTTGGGTGACAAAATGGAATATGGACAAGCCAAAGACATCTATGACGAATACCACATCATGGGCTTATTCAAGAATATGTTCCAAGCTAAATTGGGAAGTCAAAAACCCAACGACATCGGTATCGCTTATAAAACAACTTCCGAATTGCTGTATGGCAAATATTTCGATCATGCTGCTTTCGAGCGACTCGACTTACCAGAAGGCATCAATGGTGGTGTATTCAAAGGCGATACAGGCAAGGAAGTCTATGTACTTTGGGCGGAAACAAAGACGGATAAGTCAGAATCCTCGTTGCGAGTCGTCAACTTCAAAGAATTTTCAGGCATCAATAAATTTATCAAGAAAGAATGGGATCACGCTATCACAGGTGACTCCACAGCAGTAGATGCCCGCTATGTTTCCTTGACAGGCGAACCCGCATTTTTCACGGAAGTAGGTGGCTTGAATGGTGACAATGACGGTGGTGGCGGTGTTGACCCGCGAGATCCCACTTCGCCTTATACAGTAGAAATTTACCCAAATCCATTTGCCGTCGAGATCAATATTGCTTTCCGACTGGTGACAGCAGATCGCGTACGTATGGAGATTGTCGATCATATCGGGCGTCCTGTCAAAGTGTTGTTGGATGATGACGAGCTCGATCCGGGCAACTATACCTGGAGTCTGGATGGTTCTATTTTCAAACCGGGTATCTACTTTTTGAAGTATAGAACCCGCAATGTCAATCAGACGAAGAAAGTGTTACTAATTCGGTCGAAGGAGTAAAGGATACTAAAAAGCCCTGTTAGCATTTGTAATGCTAACAGGGCTTTTACTTTCGGGCATTTAGATCGTCATCGCCGATTCTGATCGACAAAAGTTGCCCAATCATTCAATGCACCACCACCGCGCTTCGCAAAAGCTTCTAGCTGCGGACGTGCGATATTGAAAGTGCGTTCAATGTTAGAAAAGGTACGATTTTTCAGTTCCGGATCACTCAGAATTTGATCGACTTCTGTATCCGGTACGTAGTCGTCAGTCCTGCCATCTACGCGATCAAAAATACTTTTGACTGTTTTATAAGTGTCATAAGACGTCTTGATGGTCTCTACCCATTCTCCAGCAGAGCGTCCTTCTTCTTTTCGTTCTTGGACATCTTGCAGATACTCGGCTTCATCATCGGACAGTCCCTTTCTGCGTAGATCGCTCTTGCTCGTCCTACGATTGCGTCGCTTATCTTCTACGAACTGTACAGCTATATTTTCAATAGTAGCATTGACCTGCTGATCTCGTTCTTCATTGACTAAAGTAATAGGCGATTCAGGTCCGGTCGGTCGATCTAGCCAAGTGACTTCTTCACTTCTACTCGTCGGACTTACACCCAAAGTTTGCATCCCCATATATAACAAAAACCCACCAATTAAGGCCAATAGAATGACCTCATATGGGCGTATAATCCTTTTCTTTCTAGATTCCATAGTGTCCTTATTATTTTAACTTGCCCAAGTAACGATTAAAAAATAACCTTTCGATTTCGTCGTGCTCGTAACCGTTAAACTCGTTTAGCTGGTTGACTTCATCTACTAGTATGACGTAAAAGTACAGTTCTCGTCACGTTGACAGAAATATCAAATCAACAGAATATTAAATATATGAATGTGCTCAAATATAATCTCCAATATGTAAATATATATCTTGCTACTGTCTTGCATTGAATCATTACCATTCCCTTTTTCATAAAACGAATGGGATAAGCTGAGAGTTTGGTTCGGTCAATCCATATCCCTTTTTTGAGTTCAGTCACAAATTTCTATTTTTGCGTCCTTATGTAAGAAAAGGTACTCGCTAGGAACGAATGACAGAAGTACAGTTCAGTTACTGCTCATTTTTTACAGATAACTAAAATTCGCTTTTTTCGTACTATCACGAACCATCGTATTTGCCGAACAAATTGATAAAGAATCAATTAGCTGCCAAAGCTTTCCTTTTGTAGAAAGGTTATGACAAAAAAAAGAATCGCCTTCGTCGCGAATACATCTTGGTACATTTACAACTTACGCATAGGCGTCATTCGGGCACTACAAGCGAAAGGATATGAGATCGTGAGTATTGCACCTACGGATTCGTATACACATTATTTGATTTCAGAGGGCATCGAACACCACAGTATTCCTATTGATAATAAGGGCAGAAATTTCATCAAGGACATCAAGTATCTCTGGCGACTAGCAAAAATGTATAAGTCGCTCCATCTAGATTTCATCTTCCATTATACCATCAAGCCCAATATCTACGGCTCACTAGCTGCACGCTGGTGTGGACTGCGATCTGTTGCCATTGTTTCGGGCGCAGGCTACACCTTCATTCGGCGCAATTGGTTGTACGATGTGACTATTTTATTGTATCGCTTCGCCATGACTTTTGCTAAAGAAACTTGGTTTGTTAATCGAGATGATCTGAGTGAGTTTTTGGACAAAAAAATCGTCAAACCAGAAAAAACAAAACTCCTCCCAGGCGAAGGCATTGACACCACTCATTTTTCACCACAACCGCCATCTACTCTGCATGAAGGCATTCGTTTTTTGCTATCCGCTAGATTGATTTGGGACAAGGGGGTAGGCGAATATGTAGCGGCTGCCAAACAAATCAAAGCCGAATTTCCAAACACCACTTTTCAGCTACTCGGCTTTTTGGATGTCGAAAATCCCACCGCCATCGGTTCAGAACAGATCTATAAGTGGCAGCGCGAAGGCAATATTCAGTATCTTGGCAAAACGGAAGATGTACGCCCCTATGTGGCAGACTGTGACTGTTTTGTACTGCCTTCTTATTACAGAGAAGGGACGCCGCGTAGTCTACTGGAAGCTGCTGCCATGGCAAAACCAATCATCACTACCGATAATGTCGGCTGCCGAGAAGTGGTGCGCGATGGCTACAATGGCTATCTTTGTGAGCGACGCTCTGTAGACGATTTGGTCGAAAAGATGCGACAGATGATTCAATTGTCTGCTGCGGAGCGTAGAGCGATGGGCAAACGTGGAAGAGCATTTATCGTCAAGCATTTCGATGAACAACTGGTCATTGCTTATTATCTGGAAGTCTTGAAAGCACATCATCTGGAGCAGGCTGTTATGGCATAAATGTCAAGAAAGCCCTATTGTCCACTACATCTTCTATTAACTCAAGTAGGTGAGCGCATATAAATTCCTCTTTTATGACGGCATCTTTTTTGCTCATATTTCGTTAAAAAGCCTCGTCGATAGGTATCGTCTACGTTTTTCCTCTTGTAAGGGAACCCTTTATCCCTCTCAAGAGTAGATCTGAACAAAAAACCTGCTCGGTCAAAAAGGAAATTTATTTACCCTCAACTACTTATCTCACCGAATTGGAAACACAAGTTACCGACTTACGTACTCAATAAGTAAGTGAACTTAAAAGCTGGATATAAACGGCTCTCTCTGCTAGTTTTCAAATCGCGCTAATACAATTTTTTCCTAAGTTACAACACGACTACGCCTATATCTATTGCGGTTGCGGAAATTCAGCAGGACAATTAGCCACGTCCACCACTCGACCGATACATCACCCGAACAAGTTCGTATCGGCATCATTAACGAATTATGAATTTCCTGAGTATGAACTTTTGCTATACATCGCTTTCCGAAAAGCTATTGCGCTTATTTCTGCCTATTGTCCTCTTTCTTCTTTCGATTCCAATGAGTGTTCAAGCATCTCATATCGTGGGCGGTGAGATTGGGTATCGCTGCTTGGGTGGCGACCAATATGAGATCACGTTAAATGTCTACCGCGATTGTTTTTACGGTGCAGAAGATGCGCAGTTTGACGATCCGGCATTCGTAGGTGTTTTCAATGCAAATTCAGGCGTTCTCATTCGGCAGTTGTCTGTACCTTTCATGGGCGATGATACCCTATCCGCTATTTTTGCCAATCAATGCCTCATCATTCCCGATGATGTCTGTGTGCATACCTCTACTTATCGGGACACCATTGTATTAGAAAGTATACCGGACGGCTACGAATTTGCCTATCAGCGTTGCTGCCGAAACCAAACCATCACCAATATCAACCAGCCCACAGAAGTCGGTGCAACTTACAATATTGTACTGACCCAAGCTGCCATGGAAGGCTGCAATTCTACTCCTCGATTCAAAGAATGGCCGCCCATTTTTGTCTGCGTGGACGAACCCATATTTTACGACCACGGCGCGATAGATGAAGATGGCGACTCCTTGGTCTATAGGCTTTGTACACCATCTAGCGGAGCAAATTTTGAAGACCCACAACCGAGTGTTCCTTCCAATCCTCCTTACAATGACATCAACTGGGGCGGTATTTATAGCGTCGAAAATATGCTAGGTATGGGACGTCCACTAGAGGTGAGTCCCAATAATGGGTTTCTCTTTGCACGTCCTGGCTTGCAGGGTCAGTTTGTCGTCGGTGTTTGTGTAGAGGAATACCGAGACGGCGTTCTATTATCAACGACGAGGCGCGATTTTCAATACAATATCGGGCAGTGTAGAGAAATCAATGCGGCTATCGGTGCACCTGAAGTACAGTGTGATGACCTGACGGTCAATTTTGAAAGTCTGAGCGAAGAAGCCACAGAGTTCATTTGGCAATTTGACATCAATGATCCCAATGCTATTTCTACAGAAGAAGATCCCACATACACCTATCCCGATACCGGACGCTACGTGACCCGACTGATCGTAGAGCCTGACGAGATTTGTTCAGATACCATCACGCAAGAGATTTATTTGCAAGACAATAGCATCACAAGTGACTTGACGGTAAGGGCATTCAATTGCGGAGATAGCATATCACTCTCTTTGATCGATCAGTCCACGGACAGCATCTCCAATATCATACAGCGTGAATGGGAATTGACTTATGGAGGCGAAGTTTATTCTAGCAACGACATCAATGCGTCGTTTCTACTACCATTCTCCGATACGACCGGAATGGTCACGCTCACGGTCGCTTCTCAAAACGGCTGTCTTGCTTCCATCACTCAGTCATTCAATGTCGGTGATGCGCAAAATCCACTCGATATGATTCCCGATGAGTTTACGATCTGTCGAGGAGATAGTGTTTTCCTAAACCCCAATCAAGATAGCAGCTTATTCGCTTCCTATCGTTGGCGACCCGGCGTAGGTTTGAGCAATTCTAACCTCCCCAATCCGCAAGCAAGTCCATTCGATACCACTGTGTATACCGTGAGTTTGAATCCTTTCGGCAGTGCCTGTATATTGGAAAAAGAAGTAACCGTCAATGTGTTGCCTGCGCCTAGTTTGTTGCGATTTCGAGCAGATGATGACTGTTTCACACCTTTACGTATCAACTTTTCTGCTCAGTTCGATCAGGCAGATTCCATTCGTTGGGATTTTGGAGATGTCAACAATCCTGGTTTTGTGGATGCCGACTTTTCAGCCTCTTATACCTACCCCGATACAGGAAAATACGAGATTCGGATTGCTGTTTTTGGTGGTGAATGTGTGGATACATTGGTACGCACGGTCAGTGTTTTTAACACGAGCGGTTCTAGTAATATCAGCATCAGCGCAGGCGATGACATCATGACTTGCGAAGATTCTGTCACACTCAGAGCAACGACACGCAATGTACCACAGTATTTCTGGGTGAGTGCGCAAGATTCTATTCTAGCGACCAATGAAAACCTGACCGTTCCAGTGCAAGGAAATACGGTCTACATTTTACGCGCCGAAGATTTTGCAGGCTGCGTGGTCGAAGATAGCATACGCGTCATTGGCAATCAGTTGTCGTTTGATACTTCGGGCGATGTCGCGGTCTGTGAAGGGGAAGATGTCGATGTTTTTATTCAAAATTTGACGCCGGAGATTGATAGTTTGATGTATGTCTGGAGTGGCGATTCTATCATTTCGGGCGCGATGACTGGAATGCCTGAACTACCCAATACGCCGGGCGTCCGCAACTATCAAGTAGCGATACAAAATGAGTTTGGTTGTGATGAGGAGCTGGATGTCGAAGTAGTGGTCGTCGGTGATGATCTAGAGCTTGGTTTCGATCCTCAGATACAGTGCGATGGCGCATCTGTGCTGTTTGTCAATGAAAGCTTGAATGATCTGGGCTATCGCTATCGCTGGCTAGTCGGTGACTCTACCAATGCGAGTTTCGTCGGTGATAGTATTGCATTTACGTATATGCAAGCCGGAGAAGTGACTGCTTGTTTGACACTAGATTATGCCAATCTTTCTTGCGCGGATACCCTTTGCCAAACCTTTATAGTCAGCCCTTCTACAATTACGGCTGATTTTGAAGCAACGGCAGATAGTTGTTCTGCTGAGTTCACAACTTTTACCTTTGAAAATTTATCGCAAGATACAAGCGGACTACAATACACTTGGACATTCAGCGATGGTACGACAAGCAACGAAGTGCGACCAACGCTTACATTTACAGAAACACAGGATTTAGTGGTCAACTTGACCGTGACACGTGGCGACGGCTGTATTTTGAATACCATAGATACCATTCAAGTCAATGTCCTTGATCTAAATCTGGAAAGTGTCATCCCGCTTTGTGAAGGTTCTTCTGTAGAATTGAATAGAAATGGCAATCCAAATTTAGTTTATGATTGGGCACCAAATACCGGACTGAGTGCAACCGATATACCGAGTCCAATAGCTAACCCAACAGAAACGACTTCTTACATCGTCACCATTTTCGATCCAGCTCACCCGAATTGTAGCGCACAAGAAGCATTCACGATAGAAGTAAGCGATGGTCTAGAACTCGGCTTTCCGGATGTCTTGAATAATTGTGAGCAAGAGACGCTTTTGACCTTGCCGGAAGGCTTGCAAGCAACAGCCACTTGGACCGATCAAGACGGCAATCAAGTGATGGGCAGTTCTGTACTTGTCCCGTCAGATTATAGCGGTATTTATATCGTCGAAGCGATAGATACAGTAGGCGGCTGTACCGGAAGCGATACCCTACAAATTATCAATGAAAATGGCATTGACATCATCAAACCAATTGGCGATACCATCACGACTTGTGAGGGACAGACCGTGCTCATTATTTTGGAAAACGGACGACCGCAGGATAGTATTGACATTTTCTATTTTCCGAATGAGCACATCACGATGGGCGACAGTACGCTACGCCCAACGTTCAACGGTTTTGCAGATACGATTACTATCTTAAATTATATAGCGACCAATCAATTTGGCTGTTCCATAGAAGATTCTTTGATTATCAAAATTCGGGACTTCGATACTGGACTGCCTCCATTGGCGAGTGTCTGCGAAAACTCAGCCAGCACTATCGTTCCGAATTTCGATCCGCAATTCAATTATACTTGGTCGCCTGCTACCGGACTGAGCGACCCCATGAGTGGCAATCCCGAAATCACCATCGGCGGACCAACGACATACACCGTCACGGTCACCAATGGAGATGGCGCAGGCGCGTGCCGAACAGTCAAAACAGTGGAGGTGGATGTCTTCCCTGATTTTGAATTGATGACTGCAGAAACGACTGTTTTGTGTGTGCCAGATGATGTGCTACTCGAAGCCAGTGCCACTACCCTAGTCGACTATGTTTGGTCGAGCAGTTTTGACTTTTCAGATACTTTGAGCACCGATACGACTTTGATGATATTCGCAGAAGAAGAAATGCAGAATTTCTATGTGCAAGCGGTGGATACATTCGGCTGTCAGCGCACCAATTTAGTGCCTGTCCAAGTCCTTCCAGTCATGCTCGATATACCGGACACCAGTTTTGGCTGTTTCGGACAAAATTTTGCTTTGAATGCAATAAACTTGGGAGCATCACAAGAGCTCAATTTCACATGGACACCGGAAGATATTCTAGTCGATGCTGTCGATACAGGCATGCCGATTGTGCGCGTCGAAGAAGATGTGGTCGTGCGTGGTGTAGCAGAAAGTGCTTTTGGATGTATAGATAGTGTGGAGACTTTGATTCAAGTGATTGATCTGGATGATCCAAGCATCGTCGCGACTGCTAATCCTGATACCATCACCATCGGCAATGCGACTCAATTAGACGTGAATCTAGACGACAGTTTCGATTATAGCTGGACACCTGCGGATGGTCTGAGCGATCCGAATATCAAGAATCCAATGGCGATGCCAACTATCACGACGACCTACACAGTTACCATCGGTCAAGGGACGTGTACCAGCTCGCGTTCTGTAGAAGTAGTCGTCAATCAAGGTATCTGTGATGAACCATTCATCTTCGTCCCCAATGCTTTCACCCCAAATGGCGATGGCGACAATGACATCCTATTCGTCCGCGGCAATCCAATAGATGAAGTCTATTTTGCGGTCTACAATCGTTGGGGACAAAAAGTATTCGAGACCACCGACCAAAACTTCGGTTGGGATGGTACTTTCCAAGGAAAAGCCCTTTCGCCGGATGTGTTTGGCTACTATTTGGAAGTCTCTTGCTTCAATGGTGATACATTTGCGAAGAAGGGCGATGTGTCGATTATTCGGTAGGTTTCTAGAGCATCAAAATAAAATGCCACACTTCATTTCAGTATGAAGTGTGGCATTTTTTATACATTCAGTTTTATGATTTATACATTTTTTGCATCTATCCATAGACGCATTTTCTGATCTACCAAAGAAGCCTCTCAGCTATCTTTAGGTGCTCTTAAATATTTAATCTATGTGGCTAACCAAACCTAATTGGTATTTTCTCACCGCCACCCAAAATCATCAATCCACATCTCGATATTCTTTCGCTCGGGAAAATAATTGATGTCCAGCCGAAGCTCATAGACATTCGGCAAGACTGGATTTTCGCCTTTGACGCGCACCAAATTTAGGTCGTTCATTTTGATAACTACCTCTTCCCAACTACCTTTTTGATAATCACTATAAAAAGTCGTATCCAGCAAAATATCATCCCAATGCTCAGAGGTCAGATAGAGCAAACTACCATCAAAATCATCGCTTTCAGGTGTCAGATAGTAGGGAAAATAAATTTCTTCAACTTGCGTGAAGTCTACCGCTTGCCCAGTCGTTTTATCTAAAATCGGTAGGAAAGCAATATGCTTATTTTCATCATTTCCTTTTATACGAATCGCCATTGTTGGGTTGTCGGCTACGCCCTTAGCTAAAGCTTGAAAAGAAGATTCAAAACTCCGAAAAGCAGTATGTTGCCTCAGTAGTTGTTCGTCGTCAAAATTGATTTCATAAGGCACATTTGTGTCGGAAGTAGCAGATATGGCAAGTCTCGGCAAAAAATCACCTTCAGGTTTTTCGGCACTCAAAGTCAAGCTATGAATGTATATACTAGAATGCGCTGCTTGATGCGCATTGTAAGGATTGAAGGTCAGTAGCGTGGTATATGGCAATGGTGACCTATCCCCACTCCAATTTTGAAAATCAGGACGCACTTCATCTAAATCGACGACCATATTGATCCACTGATCGGTATGATCGTAGAAGTTGTTGAAGATCTCTTGAAAGCCACCGAAGTTACCCGAAGAATCTCTGAAATTAAATTTCAACGTACTGATCCAGCTTTCTTTTGGGACATACAAATGTACGGATAGATATTTCGCTTCTGCAAAATTGATCGGGTATCCAAATAACTGTTGCAGATCGACGAAAGCATCCGAAAACTCGCTTGTCGTGGTGATTTGTAGCGCAGTTTTGTTACCAATACTCGTAGCAACTACTTCGCAGTCAGTACCATATATTAAACTGTCTTTGAGTAACTGATTGAGTTGCTCCGGAGACTCAAAAACGATCTCAAAATGCTGATTGCTATCGCTACTGATGGGATCGTTTGTTGCCTCATTTGACCCACAACTCCAGATTAACAGACCGATCGCCATGTATCGAAAGTACATAATCATCAGTCTCAGATTTCCTTGATACAAGTAATCCGCACGATCTTCCCAGCCATACAAATAGACGCCATTTCGGGCATGATCTCATAGTCAAAAGCAATCTGCTGCCCATCTTTCAGTTCAAAATCATCGGCTACTTCTGCCGGTTCTAATCTTTTGCCATCTTCCAGTTCGATAAGCAGACCACAGCCATCCAATCCGGCATAGTCTTTGACTGTTCCTTTTGTATTGCAACTCATATTCTCTGATATATTTTGTTTTGTGCCATTACAAGCGATCAATGTGGTAAAAGTGAGTAGAAAAATGAAGTATTTCATAAATGAATGTTGTTCTTCTGAATCAAGGTCTGCTCTCAGAGCAATGTTAGCCATTTTTTTTTACTTTTGTGTGGTTTTTTCCGACCCAAAATCCTTAGGAAACGTGAGATGAATAAATTTGCATTGTTGAGGAATAGCTGAAACGAAAACGTGCTGAAAGTAGTGACCTTTCAGCTATTCCTCAACACTAAGAATGTGAATTTTTTATCGAACTCAAACTAATCGATAAGGCGCGAACGAACTATGGAACGGTTTGAACCCTTCCAACTAAAATAATTTAAACTTTAAAAGAGATCAACAATGAGCGGAGAAAAGATTCGCATCGAAAATGGGGAATTGCAAGTACCTAACAACCCGATTATTCCTTACATCGAAGGTGATGGCATCGGGCCGGATATATGGGCAGCAGCAGAGCGTGTATTTGATGCAGCAGTAGAAAAAGCGTATGGTGGCGAGCGCAAAATCGAATGGAAAGAAGTACTGACCGGACAGAAAGCGTTCAATCAGACGGGAGAGTGGTTGCCACAAGAGACCCTAGATGCGATCAGCGAATATTTGGTAGCGATCAAAGGGCCATTGACGACGCCCGTCGGTGGTGGTATCCGTTCATTGAATGTGGCGTTGCGCCAAAAGCTAGACCTATTTGCTTGCGTGCGTCCGGTGCGTTGGTTCTCCGGTGTACCTTCTCCGGTCAAAGATCCGAGCAAAGTAGACATGGTCATTTTTCGCGAAAATACAGAAGACATCTACGCAGGTATCGAGTATCTAGCAGGCTCTGACAATGTGAAGAAATTGCGCGATTTCTTGATGAGTGAGCTAGGGGTCACGCAGATTCGTTTCCCGGAGACAGCTTCTTTAGGTATCAAGCCGGTTTCTGTAGAAGGAACAGAGCGTTTGGTGCGTTCGGCGATCAAATATGCCTTGGAGAACAACCGTAAATCTTTGACTTTGGTACACAAAGGCAATATCATGAAGTTTACGGAAGGGAAATTCAAAGAGTGGGGATATGAGTTGGCAGAGCGTGAGTTTGGTGACAAAGTCTTCACTTGGGCGCAGTATGATCGCATTGCTTCCGAAGATGGAAAAGACGCCGCCAATGCTGCTCAGAAAAAAGCTATCGACGGTGGCGCATTGCTGGTAAAGGACGTGATCGCAGATGCGTTCTTACAGCAAATTTTGAAACGTCCGGCAGAGTATGACATCATCGCGACGCTGAACTTGAATGGCGACTACGTTTCTGATGCTTTGGCAGCGCAAGTCGGCGGCATCGGTATCGCGCCGGGTGCCAATATCAACTACCAAACAGGTATCGCACTATTTGAAGCGACTCACGGTACAGCACCAAAATATACAGGTTTGGATAAAGTGAATCCGAGTTCGGTCATCTTATCCGGTGAAATGATGTTGCGCTATATGGGGTGGACAGAAGCAGCTGATTTGATCGTACAAGGTATCGAAAAATCAATCGAGAGCAAGCGAGTGACGTATGACTTTGAGCGATTGATGGACAATGCGACGCTATTAAAGTGTTCTGAATTTGGTTCAGAGATCATTTCTAATATGTAACTAATCTATGCGTGATGAATGATGGGTGATAGGTGATGAAATGCTCGCTTGTCATTCATCATTTATCTCCCGATAGCTTCCGAAGTATCGGAACAGGTTATCGGGAATCATTCATGTCCGATGAATATCCTTCTCCTCGAAACAGCTACCGAAGTTTGCTCCGTTGCTATTGCTCAATCCGGCAATATCTTAGCGCAACAAAATGCACCTAAAGACTATCAGCATAGCGAACAGCTTACCTTGCTCATCCAACAAGTCAGTCAAGAAAGTAGCATAGCCTTGTCTGAACTAGATGCAGTCGTTCTCAGTGGCGGACCGGGTTCTTATACCGCTTTACGTGTAGGGAGTTCGGCGGCGAAAGGAATTTGCTACGCTTTTGATCTACCGCTGATCGCTGTAGATACCTTAGAAAGTCTAGCGCGAGCAAGTGCTGTAGATGATGAAAATGTAATCTACATTCCCATGATCGACGCCCGTCGTATGGAAGTATACGCCACTATTTTTGACGCTTATTTTCAAGTACTAGAGGATCGTCAAGCCATCATTATCGATGAAAATAGCTTCGCCGAATATATTAAGCAAGGCAAAACAATCCACTTAAGTGGCAACGGGGCACCCAAACTCAAAGCAACGCTCACCCATCCCAATTTCAGATACTCACCCATTGTCTGCGATGCCGTACATCTATTACCTTTAGCAGAAATAGCTTACGCACAACAAGCTTTTGAAGATGTTGCTTACTACTCGCCTGTGTATGGAAAAGCGCCGAATATTACGGTGTCTAAGAAGAAGTTGTTGTAGTAAAATAAATGTCTACATATTGATAGTAAGGATTTGTAATATCCTGATTGCTGAAACTTCAAACCTCGTTGATTAGGGTAAATTGAAGAATTTTCATCATATATTTTTATAATCTTTCATATATACTAGCCCAATGTGTATTACAGATCTTAACTTTTCTATTATCTTGCATAATGATACTTACGTCAGCTCCGATCAAGTAAGAGTATGTCTAAAATTAGATTTAACTGATTATCAATAGTTTGCGGTTCTAGGGAAGAAAAAATTAGTGAGTTTAGCGAGCTAAATAAACTCATTTTTTCAAAGCTAGGTTCGTAAGATATTGGTTATCAGAACGATAAAAATTTAGACATACTCTAAGTTTATTTAACCACACACACTAGCAAAAATGAAAAAGAACAATTACAATTCTTGGTTAATAGTTTCATCATTCCTCCTATTATTTCTTTTCGCGAATAATACGACAACAGCGCAAATGATCATATGGGAAGAAGATTTCGAAACCTGCGGGAATACTGTGAACTGTGGCGGTGACCGCTACACATCTACTAATGACTTTTCTGAGGACGAAACTGATACAGAAGATTATTTTGGGCGTGTAAGAGCAAGTGACCGAGTTTACTTTCTAACAGATATGCCATCGACAGCCATTATTGATCTAGAGAATAATTATACAGGTCAAAACGGTAATTTCTACTATGCTGGTGAAGACGTCGATGACATTGGAGGAGGAATCGGCAGTCCTGATCAAGATGATTTGAAGGAGCTTATTATTCCAAATATCAACATCGTAGGTGGAACTAATCTAGAATTTAGAGGATTATTTGCTGCAGGTGAAAACAGCCCTTGTAGTATGAATAAATACGATAATTTTGATTTCATAGAAGTCTACTATAACGTAGATGGAGCTGGAGAAGTCAAAGCACTTTGCTTCAATGCAGATTTAGAGTGTAATATTCCTGGTGATGTCTCTAACGAACCGCTCTATTTTGACCCTAACTGTGACGGAGATGGAGGAGAAGGAACGCTACTGACGAATACCTTTGCGGAGTTTGCATTTAGTATTCCAACTGGTAATTCATTGGATCTGAGAATTTTAATCCACATGGATGCCTCAGATGAAGAAGTTGCTTTTGATTATTTTCGAGTGTTTTCAGATAGTCCTATTATCCCTGTCGAATTGACTTCTTTTCAAGCCAAAGCTGAGAAGTCGGGTAACCTTTTAGCATGGACAACGGCTTCTGAAATTAATAACGACTATTTTTTAGTTGAAAAAAGTCCGAATGGAAAAGAATTCAAAACTATCGGACGGGTAGAAGGTGCAGGAACAACAGTCACTGCTCAGAAATATACGTTCTTAGACGAAACAGTAAACTCCAATGCTGTTAGCTACTATCGTCTTAAGCAAGTTGACTTACCTGAAGGAGAGAATAATGATCGGAAGTTTGAATATAGTGACGTAGTTGCGGTCAGTCGTTCTGCAAAAGAAAATTTTGTGGCTTTCCCCAACCCAACTACTGGGCAAGTGCAAATTGATGGAATCGGGGACGCTCCATTTAAGATTATTAATCAGGTTGGAAAAACTGTTTTAAGTGGTCAAGCAGTCTCTTCTACTATTGACTTGTCTACTCTTCCAAATGGCGTTTATTTCATCCATTCTGTAGTAGCAGACGAAAGCATTGTGCTGCGCATAATGAAGCATTAAATCTCGATAGCTCTCGATCGCATACTATTTACTGATCACTGCTAAGTCCTATCTGTACTGATAGGCGAACTTGTATGCCGAATTATTTTGGAGTATTGTCTTCTCGCATTTGTAGAATCAATATTTTTAGAAGTATTAGCTATGGCGGATGGGAGTCCGCCACTTCATATCTTTTGACCACTTGGAAGTGGTGACGAGCAACGCGTGTGATGCGAACAGGATTTGTTGTAAACAAAAAAGGCAACCCCATCCCTGAAATCACTCTTTTATCTAATTTTTAAATACCGAAAACTTTACGCCTTCTGATACATCACTTCCTTCACTGCTTTGACGATTTTTTCAGGATTCGGTAAATAGGCATCGACTAGAGTAGGTGCATAGCCAAGCGACGTATCCGCTGCATTGACACGGACAACAGGTGCATCTAAGTAGTCGAATGCATTACGCTGTACTTCATAGGCAATCTCAGAAGAGATACCTGAGAATGGCCAAGACTCATCTACAACGACGACGCGATTGGTTTTTTTGACCGATTGTATAATCAAGCCGCGATCTAGTGGGCGTATAGTACGCAAATCAATCACTTCTGCTGAAATGCCTTCTTTTTGTAGTTCTTCGGCAGCCGCTTCGCACTCTAGTACCATTTTATTGAAACTGACGAGCGTCACATCTGTCCCTTCTCTACGGATACGTCCGACACCGATGGGTACTAAATGTTCATCGCCTTCCGGCACTTCCCCTTTCATACCGTATAGCATCTCCGACTCCATCATACAGACGGGGTCGTTGTCGCGGATGGCAGATTTTAAGAGTCCTTTGGCATCAGCAGGATCTATACAAGAAATGACTTTCAAGCCTGGCACATTCGCCATCCAGCTTTCAAAGGTCTGAGAGTGCTGCTGTGCCAGCTGTCCTGCTGCACCCGTAGGTCCTCTGAAGACGATGGGGCAGCTATATTGTCCGGCAGACTGAGAGAGTGTTTTGGCGGCATTGTTGACGATCTGATCGAAGGCAAGAATGGCAAAGTTCCAAGTCATGAACTCCACTATCGGGCGCAGTCCATTCATAGCAGCACCGACGCCGATACCTGCGAAGCCTAGCTCTGCAATAGGTGTATCAATCACACGCTTCGCCCCAAATTCATCCAACATGCCTTTGGTCACTTTATAAGCACCATTGTACTCCGCGACTTCCTCGCCCATGATGAATACAGTTTCGTCGCGGCGCATTTCTTCACTCATCGCTTCATTCAAAGCATCTCGTAAGGCTATTTCTCTTGCCATAAGTATCTTTAAGTTTGTATCTGTTTATCTTGCTGCACGCAAGCCTTTTACTCGTTTTGTTCAGCCGACAAAAGTAACTAAGTCCACTGATAAATCCGAAACCAGAACTTTCAAAATTGAGAAAAGGTTCTCTATGGTGTAGTTAAGCAGTACATGATTGAAAGTATTTTGGCGAAGTGGTAAAATAATAGACCATTCAAAATACATTTCCGCCTTTTCCTGTTACTACTATCGAAAAGAGGAGTATCTTTCTCTTTGAACAACCTTTTTTATCATACAAAAACGCATTATCTACTATGCTAGACCAACTATTTAACGCTGTCGGCGGAAATGTCGTCAACACTTTGACTGAAAAAACCGGATTGGATTTGGAGCAGGCGAAAGCTGTACTGCCTATCGCTCAAGAAACAGTGTCCAGCGGACTCATGGATGAAGCAAAATCTGGCAACATCGGCGGTATACTGAATATGCTCAATAGCAGCGGCGCAGATTTGCAGAGCAATTCGCTGTTTGATGGATTGAAGAAACAATTGCTAGGTAATCTGCTCGCTAAACTAGGCTTACCGGAGTCTGTTGCCGGGCTAGTCGCAGGAACAGGAATGACCAGCATCATCGAAAACGCCAGCAACTTCCTAGGCGGTGGCGGCGAAGTCAAGAAAGATGACTTGATGGACAAACTAGATATGAAAAGCATCGTCGGAAATATGGCGAAAGACGCTATTGCTGATAAGCTAGGCGGTTTGGGTGGCAAGCTGTTTGGTAAATAAATTAGGTTTCGTGAGAGGTGAAGGCTTTACTTCGGAGTAAAACCTTCACTTTTCATTATTTCATATCTCCTCCATTACCTCCACAGACAACCATCCTTCCTCTCCATTCGGCAAGCGTACTTTTTGCCATTCTTGAATACGGCTATTGCGCCATTTGACAGTTGTGCCTGCTCCTACTTCTCGCAAGATTTCGCTTTCAGCAGCTGCACCTTTTCTGACCTGTACCTTTTCCTCCAATACGACTGCCCGCTTGCTTTTTTCGGTTACATTCTTGCTTTTCTGTGCTATCCAAAATAGTAGTCCTGCGATCGGTAATAGCAAACAACCGACCAAAAATCCCCATTTCCGTTGCTGTCGCTGCTGCCCGATTTGCCATATACTCCAAGCGATGAATGCACTACCAAAAATGAGTAGAAACAAAGTCGCCCAAGTATTGGCAGTCAGTGAGCGACGGATATTTTTGATAAACACACCGAAGCCGAATTCCGGTAAGCGATCTAGCTCCGGCTGGATGTCTGCTTGTGCTGTTGTTAGATTTTGGGTAGCTACTTCGTCATCGGGATTGAGCTGGAGGGCGCGCTGAAAATTGAGAATGGCTTTGCCGAGATTGCCAAATTGATAGTAAGCATTGCCGAGATTGGTGTACAATTCCGGTGAGACAAAACCGCTTTCTAGCAAAGACTGGTACTGCTCAATAGCAACTGCATATTCTTCGATGTCATAGGATTTGTTGGCAACTTGAAACTGTTGCTCCGGATTTTGGGCGATCATTATTGTCGTCAAAAATGTACTCCATACAATTAGCCAATAGCGCATATTCATTATCTTTTTTGCTTGCAAATTTAACAACTTAGCATTCATTTACTTTGTTTGGTAAAAGTTTTCAAATGAAGACATAAATATTAAACAACTGATTATCAAATCATTATATGCAGTCCAATTTTATCGCCCAACTCACCCAACAACTACAACAGCCACTACCAGGACAAGAGGCTCAACTCCTCATGGCAAACGCCAAGCGTCGACTGGAGCCAGCTGATCCTACCAAAGTTCGGCAATCTGCTACGCTCTTGTTGTTGTATAAAAAAGAGGACTCTTGGCAGTTTCCACTCATACAGCGACCTAGCCGCAATCCCAATGACCGACACAGTGGACAAATGAGTTTTCCTGGCGGCAAACGAGAAGACGATGACCCTACGCTAGAAGCAACAGCGGTGCGAGAAGCCGAAGAAGAGATCGGTGTGTCGGCAACAGCAGTCGAAGTAATCGGTAAATTGACGCCGCTCTACATCCCAGTCAGCAACTTCATGGTGCATCCTTTCGTCGGTTATGTGCCAAATGTCCCACAATTCAGCGCACAGCTGGAAGAAGTCGCAGAAATAGTAACAATAGAACTAAAAGAGCTACTTGATCCAGAGAAATTGAAGCGCAAGGATATTGATGTTCCACAGGGTTTTCGCTTGAAAAACGTACCTTTTTTTGATATTCAGTTCAAAACAATTTGGGGAGCTACGGCGATGATGTTGAGTGAGTTTAAAGAGGTGATGAAACACATAGAAATATAAAACATAAGTTAAAACTTTCTAGTGTTATTCTCGTATATTTACCCGAACGAGTTATCAATTAAAACAGGCAAAAAGTAGTTTTTTGCACACGAAAAAGTATATGAGAGTTGCACCTTTCCTAGATCATACCCTCCTCAAAGCAAATACAACAAAGTCACAAATAGAAGCACTCTGCCAAGAAGCAATGGCACATGAATTTCATGCTGTTTGTGTGTCGCCTTACTACACAGAATTGGCTAGTCGATTATTGAAATCCTCCAAAGTAAAAGTAGCGGTGGTCGTGGGTTTTCCCTTTGGCTATGCTGCCGTATCTACAAAAGTATTCGAGATCAATAGAGCGATACAAAAAGGGGCGGACGAAATAGATGCCGTCATCAACATCAGTGCCGTCAAAAATGAAGACTGGAAATACGTACGTGGTGAAATCAATAGTCTGACAACAGCAGTCAATATGCGCCGGAAGGTATTGAAATTAATTTTGGAAACTGCATTGCTGACAGAAGAAGAGATCGTGATGCTCTGCCAAATCTGTACAGAAGAAGGCGTCAATTTTGTCAAAAATGCCACCGGACTCAATGGCGGCGCGACCTTAGCTACGATTCAGTTGTTGCGACAGCATCTTCCCAATCACATTCAGATCAAGGCTTCCGGCGGTATTCGAGATGCGAATTTTGCACTGGAATTACTAGCGGCAGGAGCTACCCGTATCGGGACTTCTAGTGGAGTCGTGATTGCGAAAGCGCAAAATGATACAGTTAGTAGTGGGAATATCACTTCGGATGAGTGATGGTTTAGAGATAATAGACACGCTATCGCGCAGCATCCCGAAATTTCGGGACAAGCGCTCTGCTTCTTAAAATCCAATCTTCGCGCCTATCATCAGCTCTATCGTACTGATTCTATCCTCATTGGGACCTAATCCTTTACCCAACATTGGAATATCCTGACGTAAGGTCGGCTGTAAGAATACACTGACACGCTCATCCAGATAACGTTCCAGTCCTGCTCCCAAAGTCAACGTGTAAAAACTATTGTCACGATAATTGCCACCACTCAACAAGCCATTCGGGAAACGCTTACTTTTCAATTTGGCGGAAGCTGGCTTAGAAGGCTCTCCTTGCTCATCCAATACCTCTTGTTGGCGATCAGACAGATCTAAATCCTGCTGTGCATTGCTGTTGTTACCGGGTTCAGGTATCAATAGTTGTTGCGCATTGATACGGCGGACATCGTAGTTGGCTTGAACCGCCAAATGTAAGCTCGAACCACCTAGCATATAAATCTGCCACTTCTCTTTTTGCACTGCATCATAGCGAACTTGTACCGGAATGTGGACTAAATTGAGTTCAATATTGCGTAGATCTTCTACCGTGTTGTAGTAACGAACGGCACTATTGTCAGCGGGTACATACTGTTTATTGGCATATCCAAATCCGGTCTCTAACTCTATGCGGTCTCGCTTCCAGCTCAAAATAACACCTCCGCCATAACTAGATGCATATTGGCTGATGGGCGGCAAGTCCAAAATATCGTCGTAAGGTGTTTTGATTTGGTCGATATTCGAGGTCACATACATCCCTACTCGGAACTGTTTATTCGGTGCAGGAGCTTGCAGTGCCATAGTAGTCGGCGCAGTCTCGGTCGGCAAGGTAGCAATCGCCAAAGGCTCAATAGCGGCACTTTCAGTCGTTTGCTGTTGCGTTTTCTCAATGACTGCTGCTGCCTGCAATTGTGGAGTCGCTCGATCTGCTAGAGTTGAGATATTTGCTATTTGCGTAGACTTTTTGGACGAAGTCGCCGTATTTGTGGTTGTTGACGTCGGCTTTTGCGTGTAAGTAGTGGTTAGCGTTGTCGTCTCGTTCAGCTCAACGATAGGAGGAATAGTATTCTCAGCTTCCAGTGAATGATTCGCTTCCATTTCGGGCATGAAAGCCATGATTTGCTGATTAGGCGCAGCGGATTTTTGTATGTCTATGTCTCTAGTAGATAGCAATTTTTGGACACCAATGGGATTGGAAAAAATATGAACGAATGTAATCAAGATCAACAGGACGAGTAAAGCTTCCGTCAGTTTGTAGCGCAGTAATTGTTTGCGGAGTAGCTTGTCTTGATCTAGCTGCTGCGCGAAGCGATCCCAATACGTGGACTGATAAGGCATTTCCACCCCTTCTAGACGCTGACGCACCTGTTCATCGAACTGCCCCTCAGTATCGTTTGCATCGAGTTTACCTTCCAATGCTTCCCAAGAATTTGCCTGATAAGGGACATCCAGTTTGTCCAGCTTATCGGCAATGATTTTGTCCAAATCTTTATCTTGCATAGTTCGAGTAACTTGGCTTCAGTAGTGACTTCAATTTGGTTCTAGCTTTGACCAGATTGGAGCGAGATGTACTCTCAGATATTCCCAATAGATCAGCAATTTCTTTATGCGAATAGCCTTCTATGACGTATAAATTAAATACGGTTCTATAAGCCATAGATAGTTGCTGCACAGCTGCTAAAATTTCTTTTTCTGAACATTGACTGATCGCGTCGGCATCGTTTGACGATAGACTATACGCCTCTTCAATATCTTCTGTTCGGCGGCGCACCTTTTTTCGATAGGCATCGATACATGTATTAATCATGATGCGGCGAATCCAAGCATTCAAGGATGTACCACTTTGATACTTATTGATGTACCGAAAGACTTTGATAAAGCCTTCGTGCAGCAGATCCATCGCCTCTTCCTCAGAGTTGGCGTAGCGCATACAAACGCCCATCATCTTTCCGAAGAACTGTTCGTAAAGCTGCTGCTGTGCCCATCGTTCTTTACGACGACAAGCACTGATTAAATCCCCTTCGTGTCGGTCAAAAGACAAAGTCATGTCCATACACGCTAAACTTTGATGAAAAGGCTTTCGTAATAACGCCTGCTCTTTATTTTCTGCTGCTTACTGATTTTCTTTTTTAACATTTGTAGCCAATAAATCTGGAAAGACTAGACAGTTATCGTTGACAGAGCAACTGAATGCAGTGAACAGTAGAAATGAGAAAATAAAAGGAAGGCGTAGGTGTCAAAAAGCCAAAAAATATGGTTCACTTCTCAAAGATCGACAAATTATTGGAAAAAGAAGAAGATTTCGTGGCGGTAAAATCTAGATTCGGACAACTTCGCCTATTTATTTACCAACTCCTTCATCTGTTCATTTTGCACCTTCATAAGATCGCGCATCTCTGCTAGCAACTTGATGTCTTTCGGTGTCGGTACTTCTGTTTTAGTTTCATCTTCTGCATCGTTGCGAAGTTTATTGAACAAACGGATGACGACAAAAATCGTCAGTGCCACGATCAAAAAATCCATGCAGTGCTGTAAGAACTCACCATAGTTGATGACCACTGCTTCCTGTATGATTTCCCCATTTTCGTCCTTGACAGCATCTTGTAGCGTCCAAGTGTAGTCCGTAAAACCTTGATCGCCAAAGATCAACCCGAATGGCGGCATGATGACATCTTTTACGAGCGAAGAAACAATCTTGTTGAAAGCCGTACCGATGATGATACCAATCGCCAAATCAACTAAATTGCCCTTGACTGCAAACTCTTTAAAATCCTGAATAAAGTTCTTCATGTGTTTATTTTAGAAAGAGAAGTGATTGCTGTAAAATGTGTTCAGTGCAAGGTGTGTAAAATAGAGCAATACCGACCTCTTTCTTCCATGAAAATCTTGCTAGCTTTGCCTTTTTCAATGCAAAACTCCCTCCCTCAACGTGAATCCACTACAAACAATCGCACAACGCTACGCTCAATACTTCCAGTCTACCGCCACTTTCATCAAAGCACCGGGTCGCTTCAATTTGATCGGTGAGCATACTGACTACAACGAAGGCTTTGTCCTCCCGGCAGCCATTGATCGACATATCTATTTTGCATTGGGAAAGTCGAAAGATACCGATCAAGTCGCGATCTTTTCTCCGGCATTCGATGCGCAGATTTCCTTTTCCCTGAATGATGATGACCTGCAAAGTTTACCCAATTGGGGACGCTATTTTAAAGCAGCGACACAAGAAATGCAGAGCCGTGACTACGACATTATAGGAGTCAGTGGAGCTGTGCAAGGCGATATTCCGTTAGGTGCAGGTTTGTCTTCTTCTGCCGCTTTATGCTGTGGATTTATCAAAGGTATAGCACACTTAAACGACATTGAGCTGTCAAAGGCGGAGATCGCTTCCATCGCACAGAAAACAGAGCATCGCGTCGGCTTGAACTGTGGACTCATGGATCAATATGCAGTCCTTTTCGGTCAAAAAGAGCAAGCGGTTTTCTTGGATTGTCAGTCTCTAGAAGTCAAACACGTGCCTTTGGACTTGGGTGACTATCGCCTACTCATTTTCAACTCTAATATCAGACACGAACTTGCTGCTGACTCCGGCTACAACGAACGCCGGGCAGCCTGTGAACGCGTGGTGGCGCATATTGCAAAAGATCATGCTAGTGTACAAAGTTTGCGGGATGTCGGGCAGTCATTATTGGAGCAATATGCAAGTGATTTGGATGCAACTGATTTGAAACGAGCGCAGTATGTCTTAGATGAAAACGAGCGAGTAGTGCAAGCCAAAGCAGCACTGGCGAAGGGCGATTTAGCACAAGTCGGTCAACTCCTAAATGCTTCTCACATCGGGATGCGCGATGAATATGAGATTACCGTACCGGAAATTGACCTACTGGTCGATTTGGCTCAGGCTCAACAAGGTGTTTTGGGTAGTCGAATGACAGGCGGGGGTTTTGGTGGTTGTACGATTGCACTGGTGCATCAAGAGGAACGCGAACAAGTGGAAAAAACTGTTTTAGAGCAATATGAAGCTCAAACTGGGCAGGCAGCGACTTGCTATCAGTTTGGGATCGAGGATGGAGTGCGGATTGTATAGACGATATTCGTATTCCATGATTGATTAATGTAAAATGTGAAATTCTGAACGATAAATGTAAAAGGAGACACACTGCTCATCACTATCGCTGCATTTGTCATTTTCTACTTTTCACTTTCAAAAATTGAACCGAAGTATATAGCTGAGTAGTTTACAAGTTGGACAACTAGAAACGAGAACTAACTTTAGCGATTCATGCGCGTTCGAGAAGACCTTTTACATTATGTGTGGCGCAGCAGACGATTTGAGTTGAGTCATTTACAGACGACTGCTGGAGCATCTGTCGAAGTACTCGATTTCGGGCAACACAATCAAAATGCCGGACCAGATTTTCTGAATGCCAAAGTCAAAATAGGCGATACCGTCTGGGCAGGCAATATCGAAATGCACGTTTTGTCATCCGACTGGATGAAGCATCGCCACAATGAGGATCGCGCCTACGACAATGTTATTCTGCACGTTGTCTTGGAAGAAGATTTACCCATCTATAGTGCCATGGCGGAGCGGATTCCTTGCTTGGAGCTGCGCAAAAGAATCCCACTCAAACTCGCCAATATTTATCAACGCTTGCAACAAAATGAGCATTGGATTCCTTGTCAGCATCACTTTTTTGAAGTCAGCGATTTCGTCAAGCAAATGTGGATGGATCGCTTGCTCGTAGAGCGACTGGAACAGAAAACAAAGCTCATCGAGCTGGAACTGGCACGCAATCAAAACAATTGGGAAGAGACGTTTTACTGGTTTTTGGCGCGCAATTTTGGCGTCAAAGTCAATGCTGAACCTTTCGAGTGGCTCGCTAAGTCACTGCCGCTCAATATTTTAGGTAAGTATAAAAATAGCCTCACGCAGATCGAAGCCTTACTTTTCGGGCAAGCGGACATGCTGACTCAGGACTTCAAGGACGACTATCCCAATGCGCTCAAAAAAGAATACGACTACCTCAGACACAAACATCGACTACAACCTATCTCTGGTACGTCGTGGAAATTTATGCGGATGCGTCCAGCCAATTTTCCGACCATCCGTATCGCTCAGTTTACGGCACTCATTCATCAATCGGTTCATCTGTTTTCCAAAATTTTGGAGGCAGAAGACATCAAAGCCATAGAGCAGCTTTTCCGAGTAGAAGTTTCTGACTATTGGCAAACGCACTATGTTTTTGAGAAAACATCTGAGGCACGCCACAAGAGATTGGGCAAATCAACCATTCATCTCTTGCTCATCAATACGATCGGTCCCTTCCTCTTTCACTATGGCACACAGCGCGACATAGAAGCGCAGCGCAAAAAAGCACTACAACTTTTGGAGCAACTACCACCCGAAAGCAATCGTATCATCACGGGCTGGAAAGCACTCGGCATGAGTCCAAAGTCGGCTTATGAGACACAGGCTTTGATACAATTGAAAAATGCCTACTGTAATCAAGCCAAATGCTTGGATTGTGCAGTGGGGCATGCTATTTTAAAGTAGTTTGTCCCTCAAAACATCGAACACAGCTCTATAATTCGCCGTTTTTCGCTAAATTTTATTACTTAAAACTCTATTAGCGAATGAAAAAGCATTTTTCAAATTCATTACCTACTTGTATTGCCTTCTTAGTGTTCCAATTGATGGCACTTACTTCCTTTGCTCAAGTCGATGTTGACATTGATCTAGGACAGGAAGAATGGTACGAAAATCCGGTCTATCTTGTTTTAGGTGGGATTATTTTGGTCTTGGCTATCGTGTTGATTAGTAGGAGAAAGTAAGCGATGATTCACCTGATTTATTGAAATCAAATCTAGCGCGTGGGGTGACTCATGCGCTATTTTTTTGCGCCACTTCTATCATTTTCTTATTTCTTTCATCATGGTCACTGCTGTTTCCTCTTCCTGGAATATTTCATAACCGCATCTTTCGTAAAGTTGCTTCGCGGGATTCAGCTTGTTGACACTAAGAGATAATGTGATGATCCCTATTTTAGCAAACTCACTTTCAATTTGGTTGAGTAGAGACGTCCCGATTCCTTTATTTCTAAACTCTGGTTTTACTGCCATACTAATCTCAGGTGTCGCTTCATCCACGAATCCATATCCTTTATTGCTTTCTTCAAATTTTCGTCCCCAAACTGCACCTAGCAATTCGTCGTCATGTACTGCGACAATGGCAATATCAGACTTACCCTGCTCCCAACTATTGATGTATTTTGCTATCTCTGGTACTTCAATGATAGAGGCAGGAAACTTAGGTTGACTGGGAGGTACAAACAAAGCTTCATAAAGCATTTCTTTTAGAAAAGGGTATTCATTTTCTCTTATGAATCTGTATTTGATATTCATTACTTCCATTGATTTACTGAAAACAAAAGTAACATTGTGGACAGAAAGTAGAATTGTCGTCAAATGTATATCTTGGAGATCAAATCAAGACAACGCGATATGCCTATTCCATTCCATTATTTTCCGTTCTTCTCTCTTTTTCTCCTTTTAGCTTGCCAAGCTCAAACTGAAAATGGAACAGATAACGCCAAAGAACGCCCACCCAATATTGTCCTCATCTTCACAGACGATCAAGGCTACAGCGACGTAGGTGTTTTTGGGGCAGAAAACATAGCGACGCCTCACTTAGATCGTATGGCAGAAAATGGTAAACGCTTTACCAACTTCTATGTCGCTCAAGCCGTCTGTTCGGCTTCCCGCGCCGCACTTTTAACTGGCTGCTACCCCAATCGACTAGGTATTCACGGTGCGTATTCTCCCAATGTGGGCAAAGGACTACATCCACAAGAGCAGACCATCGCTGAACTACTCAAGCCACTCGGCTACGCGACCGCTATCTACGGCAAATGGCATCTAGGATCAGAGCCGGAGTTGCTACCGACGCGTCAAGGCTTCGATGAGTATTTCGGCATCCCCTACTCCAATGATATGTGGCCGTTGCATCCGTGGCAAGGGACAGTTTTCGATTTTCCACCCTTGCCACTGGTCGAAAATGAGACGGTGATTGATACCTTAGAAGAGCAAAGTCAAATCACCAAACAGTATACTAAGCGCGCCGTCCAATTTATCACCGATCACAAAGATCAACCTTTCTTCTTGTATGTCCCACATAGTATGCCGCACGTTCCGCTCTATGCTTCGGATGACTTTAAAGGCAAATCAAAAGGTGGATTGTACGGTGATGTGATCGAAGAAATCGATTGGTCGGTAGGGCAGATTTTGGCGACTTTGGAAGCATATAATTTAGAAGAAAATACGCTAGTCATCTTTACCTCTGACAATGGTCCTTGGTTGTCTTATGGCACTCATTCAGGCGTAGCCAAGCCTTTGCGAGAAGGAAAAGGGACGTCTTGGGAAGGCGGTATTCGCGTGCCTTGCATCGTACAATGGACAGGGAAAATTCCAGCAGGTGTGGTCAGCGATCAAGCAGCGATGACCATCGATCTGCTACCGACAATTGCCCAACTTACAGGTGCGCAACTCCCTGATCGTGAGATAGATGGGCGCGACATGAGTGATCTACTATTTTCAAAAGATAAAGTGGCATCACATCACGAAGGCTATGCCATTTACTATCATAGAAACGAATTGCAAGCGGTATTGAGTGGCGATGGTCGTTGGAAATTGGTGTTTCCGCATCGCTATCGTAGCCTTAATGGACGCGAAGGCAAGGACGATGGCTTGCCGATAGATTATGAGCAGAATATGCTGGACAGCTTGGCGTTATTCGATCTGCAAAATGACATCAGCGAGAGTCAAAATATGGCAAACAGTCATCCAGAAATTGTTGCAGAGTTACAGGCTTTTGCGGATGTGATGCGTGCGCAGTTAGGTGATGAGTTGACAGGTGTGGAAGGTGATGAGGTGAGAGCGCTGGGGCAAGTAGGGATGTAAGTGCAGATTGAATATCTTTTCCGTTAAAAGCCGTTAAACTCTATTAAGGCGGTATTAAGAGACTTGCAATATGCGAATTTTGCAGCTATCATTGTAGCGTCGTTCGCACGATTATACTCTTAAGGATGCGAAAGAAATAAATAAGGTCAGAAAGATTGACACAGTTATTTTTTTCGAGTTCAAGGCGAAAAACGTAGAAGATGCAGGGCATCAGCGAAGCTTTTCAACGCAGAAATCGGGAAAAAGAACAAGCCAAGAATCTTAGATTATTTGTTTCGCATCCCTTAAAGTAGGCGATATGACATACTATGACTAAACTACAAAAACAAAATTATCGTATGAGAAATCTAGTAATGATCTTTGCGCTGACGCTTATAGCTTTTACCAGTCAAGCACAAGTCGATCTAAAAATCAACCCGATTGGAACTATTTTTGGTAGCCCGGATTTATCTGCTGAGTTTGCAGCAAGTGACAAAATCGGCGTAGAAGTGGTCGCCGGCCCCGTCGCCAATTCTTTCAACTTGACCGATGTTGATTTCAAGCGCCGTGGCTTTACGGGCTATGTCGCCGGAAAATACTACATCAACCCCAATCGTGGCATGGACAATTTGAGTATCGGTCTATATGCTAAAACTAGACTGATTAACTATAATGCTGAAGTGGAAGAGGAAGAAGATCAGAACTTCCAGCGCACTAAGGTTGCGCTAGGTTTTATGGTCAGCCAAAAGTGGGTGTCAGATAACAATCTAGTTTTCGGACTAGACGCAGGTCTGGGACGTACCATCACCAATCGTTATACGTACGACAATGAAGATCAATCAAGCGTTGATATTGCTGCCATTCCCTTTTTGAATGTTGACGGTATTTTCAGAATTTCTGTAGGCTATCGTTTTGGTGGAAGTAATTTGAGGTAGTTAGCTGTTAGCTGTTAGCTGTTAGCTGTTAGCTGTTAGCTGTTAGCTGTTAGCTGCAATTAAGTTAGCACTGTATTGGTTCAAGTACCAATAGATAGAAAAGCCGCTCTCACCACGAAAGCGGCTTTTCTATTTTATAATCTGCATAATAGTACAATTAATACCATCTTCAATAAATGCCTACTCCCCTACTCGAATGCGTCCCCAATTTCAGCGAAGGTCGTGACCTTGAAGTCATCGAAGCGATAACCGATAGCATCCGAAATGTAGCGGGCGTCCAGCTTCTACACATCGACATTGGCGCAGCCGCCAATCGTACCGTGATGACTTTTGCAGGAAACCCTCAAGCAGTCCTAGAAGCGGCTTTCCGCGCTATCCAAACGGCTCAACAACACATAGATATGCGCGCGCATCAAGGCGAACATCCGCGTATCGGCGCGACCGATGTTTGTCCGCTAGTGCCTATCAGTGGAATGACCCTGGCAGAAGTAGTTGTCTTGGCTCAACAACTGGGGAAGCAAGTCGGCGACGAACTCGATATTCCAGTCTTTTTGTATGAAGCAGCAGCAACTCACCCTACTCGCCAAAACTTAGCGACCATTAGAAAGGGAGAGTATGAAGGTCTTGCTGATAAATTACAAGATGATGATTGGCAGCCGGACTTTGGGACAGTGACTTCCTTTGCCAAAAGTGGCGCGACAGTCATCGGCGCTCGCCCTTTTCTGCTGGCGTATAATATCAATTTGGCGACTAAAGATGTGCACATCGCAAAAGCAATAGCCGCTACCATTCGAGAAAGTGGCAAAGTGATGGTCGAAAATAGAGCACGCAAAAGGCAGCCTGGTTTATTTCAGAAAGTGAAAGCCATCGGTTGGTACATCAAAGACTTTGATAGGGTGCAGATTTCGATGAATTTGACGGATTTTCGCACGACGAATTTGCATGAAGTCTATGAAGCTTGCTGCCGACTAGCAAAAGAATACGAGACGGAAGTTACTGGATCTGAACTCATCGGTTTAGTGCCTTTGGAAGCCATGCTTTTGACAGGACAGTTTTACGCACCTGGTGAGAAAGATGAACGAAATCTGGTCGAAACGGCTATTGAGCGGTTGCATCTTCGAGAAGTGGATGACTTTGAAGCCCAAAAGCGCGTCATCGAATACGTCTATCAATCTTGACACCCTTCCCGCCTTCGCGTATCTATGATATTGGCGATTTTCCAACCGTTTTCACTCAAAAACAACGTAAACGCATTGACGCCACAGTGGCTAAAATTCTCATTGACATAAAACTCATAAGGCGTCCAGACTGTCGCCATCGGCGCATCGACTAGCACTTCATAGTCTAGCAGCCGCTCTTCTAGCTGTACGCTTTGTGGAATGTTCCCGATGGACGTGATAAATTCCTGAATCGGCTGTCGTTGCAAATGATTTTGTCCCAAACTATCGGTGTAAGTCGTCGCCAATTGCGCGTCAGGATGAAAGACTTGCTTGATGATATTGCTGTCTTTTTGCATCATACCTTCGAAGAGTTGATGGATGGGAGCGAGTACGGCAGCCGTATCTAGCTTTTGTGCGAAAATGTCAGTTGAGCAAGCGAATAGAATAGCAAAAGATAGTAGGTACTTCATTGATACAAGTTTATATTTTCTCTCAAAGATAGTATTTTGAGCTATCGTTCATCAATTCAGCATCATGGAACAAAAAGATGGTTTTGAGATTGTATTCGCTGACACTGCGGCAGCTTGGCGAGCGTGGTTATTGGCGCATCATGAGCAAGATGAATCTGTTTGGTTGGTCATTTACAAGAAAGACAGTAGCATCAGCAGTGTCTACTATAATGAAGCCGTGGATGAAGGACTTTGCTTTGGCTGGATAGATAGCAAACCCAACAAACGCGATGCTGATAGCTACTATCAATTTTTCTCCAAACGAAATCCCAAAAGCAACTGGAGCAAAGTCAATAAAGACAAAATAGAGCGACTGCTAGCAGAGGGAAAGATGCACGAATCCGGTCTTGACATGGTGCGTCATGCCAAAGCGACAGACACTTGGGATGCCCTGAATGATGTGGACAATCTCATCGTGCCGGACGACTTACAAGCTGTATTTGACGAGCAGCCGACAGCGTTTGAGCACTGGAACGCGTTTCCTCCTTCGACGCGACGCGGCATTCTGGAGTGGATTTTTAATGCCAAACGACCAGATACACGCGCCAAACGCATCCGTGAAGCGGTCGAAAAAGCCGCGCAAAATATACGTGCCAATCAATATCGGTAGTAAATTTCTTTACTTCACTTATATTAAAGATTTTTGCTTGCTCACAATATTTTTAGCCGGTTCGTCATTATGTCGTGTGTTCACTTTTAATGTCTAAACAAGAGAAACTGAGTTAAATAAAGAAACTGTCACAAGCTGATTCACTCATTTTACATCACATATTTAACTTAACATGAAGAATTTCCTAATTCTATTATCCTTCGTTGCTATTCTATTTGCTTGCGATAACGATACTACTGTCGATACTATGATCGACGACACTGCTACTATCTGGGATGGACCAACGACTACCTTCAGTAAGGCAGCAGAAGCCGATCCTACTTTGGCAGAAAACCAAGATCGCCTGACTGCTCGCGTACAACTCACACGCGGTAACGATGGCGGACAGATCTATAATGCCGCTACCGAAGACAGTGCCGACAAAACGAATAGTCCTGCCGGGACACTTTGGGCAATCGGTACACTAGAGGAACGCGAAAACTTGACTTTTGAGGCCTTCCGTGCCGCTGTCGGTAGTCCGAAAGATGTAGTGGGCAAAGATTTGGTGCTTCGCCTAGTCGATGACAATATTTTCGTTGCCGTCAAATTTACGGAATGGGCACAGCGCAAAGGTGGTGGTTTTACGTATGAACGATCTACGGAAAACTAGAAAGATAAGATCAGCCTTTTGAAGCTTTTTCACTTTTAAAAGGCTGATTTTTCACTATAAAAATGCGCCCTTATCTCATATGCCAACCGTTTAATATAAGCTACATCCGGTAATTCCGGCAAATCAGACTTCTCAAAAGCACTCTCCAATATGAATTGCTGCTGACGCGCTATCGTGAGTAATTCCTCATAACTAAATACTCCACTTTTTACCTGAAGCAGAAAAGAACGATCTTTAGATCTGTAGACATTGATCTGTTGCTCTCTTGCTATTTCAATAGCCATTCCTAACAGCCGAAAAGTGTGCATCATATTTTTGGCATCGTAGTTTCTGCCATCGCTAATTGTAGTTGCGTATCGCGCCTCATTTCGCTTTTCTACCCACGCCCAATATTCTCGATAGTCTTTGCAATAGGTCGAATAACCGTACTTATTGAAGTACAAAAGGGCTGCCTGCGATTCGCCTTTTGGAATGGAACTCAGCAATACATCATTGGATTTCTTATTTTTGATAATGCCTACATAAGTCGAGTTTTTAGCATGGTATAGTCCATATATATTTTTCATATGTGGAATATTTGTCAGTCCACAGTCGGACTGTTCCCAATTGTTTTGAGCTAAAAAGCGACGCAAAGGCATAGCACCGGACTGATGATTGACATAGCAAAAATCGAGTGGTGTTTTTCGCTCCTTTGGCATCGGATTGACGATCTTTTTGTTGAGTCCTTTTGCTTTTTTGATCTGTGACAAAGCGAATTTACCAAAGGTGTCTTTGCATTTTTTGGACAGAATCTTCCGGGTATCTATCTGTTCCAATGTAGGCGAGCGATAGCGTACAAACTGAGGCGGCGTATTCAATAGTTCGAGAATATTTGGGTTGTTGACTGCCAGCAACTCCATAAATCTTCCTAGCTCATAGTAGACTTGATCGTTGTTTGCATCGCTTACCTGAGGAATGTAGTCCAACGCATAAAAATCAGGTTTTGGCAATAGAAAAACGCCCTTGATGTCTGTATCTGACTGAGGCGTATCCAACCCATACGCTTTGCTACCACTCACACATTCCATCAATAGTATTTCGCCTTGTCGCAACTGCTCAATGGTCATATTTTCTGATGTATGTTTGCAGTAATTGATCTAGTTTTTCCGCATCGCCACGTCCTGGCGGCAGCGTCTGTTTCTCCGCTTCTGCTTGATTGACAAACTGGTGCATCAGTGCTATCAATTCCGCTTCTCCAGTATGCAGATAGCTTTCCGATTTTGTTGCTTTTAATGCAATCAACTCTTCTATTCGATTGACGAGTGATCTATCAATATCAAGCTGTTGATAGACTTTTGCAAACTCAATAGGCGGCATTTCCTCACGCTCCAAAATCCACTGACAGACACATGCTGTCCGCAAAGCATAGAAGAACGATTTGAGCTTGTATGGCTTATCCGCGTCAATGGATTCTAATATCTTTTTCGCCATACTCCAATAATGATGCATCGTCCCGATACGCGAATAATGCTGTCGAGCGACCGCTTGAATGTCTTCCAAAAAGGAGTCGTCCATTTGATAAAGAATAGGCGACTGAATGCGCTCTAGTAAAGCCGCATTCGACTTCCGAAGGAGTTTTAAACACTTTCTTAGCTCCCAGCCTGCTATGTCCAATTCTCTATTTTCAGACATCCGCTCAATGCTATCCTTTCGCTCTGAAACGGACAAGTACCAATCGCTTTTATGCACATAGAGCATACGCACATCAAAATCACTATCCGGCGATGGAAAACCCCAAGCTCTAGAGCCGGTTTCGCAAGCCAATAGGATTTTGATGTTTTTCTCTTTTTCTAACTGCTGTAAATATTGTTGAATTTTTTCTGTCATATCGTTTGATGGTTTTGGAACTAGAATTAAGGTATTTTGCGTTTGTAATTACTTGAATCTTACTTTAAGTAAATGTAAAATGTAGAACGCTAAATGATGAACGCAAATCGGAGGCGAGATACTTAACACTTGAGTTTTAAGCGTAGCTACTGAAGTTGCCAAAATTTCAACAACTCAGTTTTTACAGACTAAAGATGTTGGTCAATCGCTATCTGTATTCTAAACTTATTAGTGCTCACAAAAGTGCCTCAAATCACCAAAGAATCGCCTATGAAAATACATCATATTTCCACCATTGGCACTTTCCATACCAATCACAACGAAGATCACTTCATCACTGCCAAGCTCACGGCTCGCTATCAACTGCTCGCCGTCATGGATGGCTGCTCGATGGGGACAGAAAGTCATTTTGCTTCTACTTTGGTCAAAAAATTGCTGCGAAAAATAAGTAAGGAACTGAATTTTAAAGCTTTTGCAGAGCGACGAGAGGAGACGGCTACTGTTTATCTGAAAATAGTGCTTGAGCAGTTGTTTCATCAATTGGCGAGACTCAAAAATGAGCTTTTACTAGAACGAGATGAGGTGCTAACTACGCTCTTGCTAGGCATCGTAGATGTACAAGAAAAAGCTGCCGAAATCATCGTGATCGGTGATGGTCTTATCTGTTGCAATGGCAAACTCACGGAATACGAACAAGACAATCAACCAGATTATTTGGGCTATCATTTGCATGAAGACTTCAAGGAATGGTTCGAGCAGCAAACACAGCAGTTGAGTGTACAAAACATCAAAGACTTGAGCCTTTCAACAGATGGTATTTTTACTTTTAGCCCTTTCAATAATGAGACTACCTACGACAACATAGGCGATGATAAAGTGACCAACTATCTACTTATCGATCAGCAGTGGATGGATCAAGAAAATATGCTGCACAAAAAGGTGCATACACTAGAAAAGCAATACGGACTGAAACCGACGGATGACTTGACGATTGTTCGTTTAATATTTGATGAGCACAAATGACTTGAAAGATGGAAGCTGTAGACTATAATCAAACGATTGCCCTTCAATATGCTGCCTATCGTCCGCTTTTGCATCAAAAAATCTTAGCAAACTGTCTGACGAATAGTGAATATGCTATTGGACTAGACGTAGGTTGTGGCACCGGACAGTCAGCTATTGCATTGACGGATTTTTGCGAGCAAGTTATCGGTGTAGAACCTAGCCAAGCGATGCTGAAGAAAGCCATTCCGCACCAACAAGTTGAGTATCAGCATTATGACGGTCAGCAGTTTGATTTTTTGGACAACCAGTTTGAGATCATCACCTTTGCAGGTGTACTTTACTACGCCAAATCACAGCAGCTACTCCATGAAGTCATCCGAGTCGCTAAAAACAAGGCTACCGTAGTCGTTTATGATTTTAAAGTGTTACTGAAAGCTATCCTCAAAAAGCTATTGCTCAATATATCACCGTCCTCCACTTCTCCCTACAATCATCAAGTCAATTTTGATGGACTTGAACAACAAAATTTGATAAAGAACATATCCGATCAGCAGTCGATACAATTGGATATTCAGATAGCGGATTTAGCGCATCTGTTCTTGTCCTCGAAAGAAAATTATCAGTTGTTTGCGCATTATTTTAATCATCTTCAGCCTTATGATTTAGTTCTGGAGCAATTGCAGCTTATATTTGATGATAAAACTGCTGCTGCTCCGGTAGAGACGTATTTTACAGTATATACTGTCGCAAAGGCTTCGTAGCTGCCAAACTTGTTTGGCTAGCTCAACATACCAAAAGATCGCCTAGCTATCGGGTAGGCTTGGTTGTTATGATTCAATAGTAAACTCAACGGCTTGAAAGCATTCGTCTCCATACTATTCAGCATTCTTACATTCACTTTTTTGACCTTACTCACCCAAATCGGAGGCATTGTCTATCTACTTAGCGAACTGATTTACAGGCAATTGAATCGAAAGAAAGCAACAGTGCGTTGGCTATTATTTGCTGTGCTATATTTGATAGCTACGCTTTTGATTGTCCCAACTATTGCTCCATTTTTCGGAAGAGTGCCAGTAAAACATAGGGATAATCTAAAGCCCTCCACCTGTGCCACCGTCCTCCTCAACCGCAACTACGTCACACCCGAACTCAACAACTTACTACAACAAACTGCCAAAGAACTAGCAACCCAGAATCTTTCTGTCAACTATCTAGATGCCTGCTTTCCTTTCTACGACAAATTTCCACTCCTCCCCCATTTGAGCCATAATGATGGTAGAAAAATAGACCTCAGCTTCATCTACGTGACACCTGATGGACAGCCAACCAATCAACAGAAATCCATCAGCGGCTATGGCGTATTCGAGCCACCCAAAGCAGGAGAAACCGATCAAACTAGCATTTGTAAGTCAAACGGACACAAGCAGTATGATCTAGCACAGTACCTGACTTTTGGTCGCATCAATAAAGAGATACAATTTTCAGCTTCCAGCACAAAACAACTGATTCAAGCCCTCCTCAAACAAACCAAACTAGAAAAAATATTCATCGAACCACACCTCAAAGAGCGACTCAACTTGCAGAGCAACAAAGTCCGATTTCACGGCTGCCATTCCGTTCGGCATGACGATCATATTCATATACAACTATAAGAAGGAATTAAAGGATACACATCGAAATTAACTTAATTGTACACTATTAATTGCGCATTGTTCACTGCATACTCCATGCTAAATCCCTCCACTGACAAATTCGCTTCTCCCTCTACCTTACTGAAAATGACCGCTTTCCCATTATGACTTTTTATCATGTGTTTTTACCCATAGCTTTGACCCCATCTTAGTCCAACTAAGTTCAAAAACCGATTACACATGAAACACTTGCTACCGTTACCCTTTGCGGTGGGACTATTGCTGTGCGCCCTTCACACAGCAGCTCAGACACCGACCATCCAAGATTGCTTGGGTGCCATTCCCATCTGCGAACCCATTTATTATGAAGACCAAGTCGTCGATGGTATGGGCAACTATCCCAATGAAATCAGCAACGCTATTTCCTGCCTTGCCGATGAGAGAAACGCCATTTGGTACACTTTCACCGTCAACGAAACTGGCGACTTCGGCTTCATTTTGACTGCCAATGACCCTGGTGATGACTACGATTGGGCACTCTATGACATCACCAATGCCGAATGCGCCGACATTAAAAATGACCCAAGTCTATTGGTTAGTTGTAACGCTGCTGGACAACAAGGAAGCGACCGAACGTGCATAGGTCCGACAGGTGCAACAGGCGATTCTCCTCACAACATCCAAGGTGCAGGTTGTCACACCAATCCGCCAACCATTCGGAAAGGACTCACGCCACTCAATGCACTCGTTCCCGTTCAAAAGTACAATACCTATGTGCTCGTGGTCTCCAATTGGTCGCGTTCTACCAATGGCTACAAAATTGATTTTGGCGTCTCGGCGGGTATTGGCATTTTTGATTTGGAAGATCCTGAAGTCGTCGATGCGAGCTTCCCGGAGCAATGTGGCGACAACCGCATCAAAATTGAGTTTAATGAAAATATTCAGTGCGCTACGGTCAATAACTTCAACTTTGTTCTGGATGGACCAGGCGCACCTTACGATGTGCAAGTCGTCTCTCCCATCTGTGACAATGATGGTCTATACACTCGAAAATTTGAACTCATCATCGACCCGCCCATTACACAGTCTGGTGACTTTCAGATCAGCTTGGATGGTGATCGCTCCACCGAAGTCCTCGATCTCTGCAACAATCCCGCCTTCAATACTTCTCTAGATTTTAGTGTCCAAATAGATGGTGGTATCGACATTGATCTAGGTGATGACATTGCCATCTGTCCTGGCAATGGTGTCAAACTAGATGCCACGATTGATGCTTCTACAAGTGCTTTTGACGCGACTTATCTTTGGTCAACTGGCGCGACAACGCCTACCATCAACGTCTCTGAACCTGGCGATTATGGTGTGACTGTAACGGTAGGCTGCGCAACTGGAAGCGACGAAGTTAGCTTGATCGTCGATAGCCAAGGCGGTGGTCCGTATGTAAATTTAGGCGAAGATAAACTCCTTTGTGGTCGGGAACGCATTGAGCTAGACGCTACTAATTTTGAAGCCGATTACCTTTGGTCAACTGGCTCTACCAATCCCATTATCAGTGTACGAGAAGCAGGAACGTACAGCGTGACAGTCACCGATGATTGCGGCACGACCATTGATGAAATCACCCTCACCTACCAAGAAGAACCGATTCTTGATCTAGGTGAGAATCAACAAATTTGCCCTGGCGATCAATTGACGCTAGATGCCACGACTCCAAACGCCACTTATCTTTGGCAAGATGGAAGCACAGCATCGACTTTTAATGTACGCCAATCAGGAACATATACCGTCAGTGTGACTACAGTCTGTGGTACGATTACAGATGAAATTGAATTTACGTATGTGCCTGCTTTGTCACTTGATTTGGGTGGTGACCAAAGTCTTTGTGGTACAACTGAATTGACCTTAGATGCGACCAATGAAAATGCCACTTATCTCTGGCAAGATGGTAGTACCGATGCCACTTTTACACCTACCACTTCTGGCACTTATACAGTCACTGTTACCAGTGCTTGCGAGAGTCTAAGCGAATCAGTCGAGATCACTTTTGGTGAAGGTATCACTTTCGATTTGGGCGAAGATCAAGAGCTTTGCGATGGCGAAAGCATCACACTAAATCCACAAATCGATAATGCTGATTTAGTTTGGCAAGACGGCAGTACAAATCCAACTTTTGAAGTCAGCGAAAGCGGTACATACTGGCTAGAAGTAACGACGGATTGTGATACTTTCAGGGACAGCGTCATCGTAATCTATGTCACTCCACCAACTGTCGACTTGGGCGCAGATCGTCAGCTATGTGAAGACGAAGAATTGACATTGAGTATTGAAGCAGGTGATTATACAATTATTTGGCAAGATGGGAGTTCAGCAAATGATTTTATTGTCTCACAGTCAGGAACTTACAGCGTCGAATTGAGTAATCAATGTGGTACAGTTTCAGATGAAATTGAAGTCACTTTTGGTGAAGGTATCACTTTCGATTTAGGCGAAGATCAAGAATTGTGTGAGGGCGAAAGCGTCACGCTAAATCCACAAGTTGATAATGCCACTTTAACTTGGCAAGACGGCAGCGCCAATTCTACTTTTGAAGTCTCCGAAAGCGGCACCTACTGGTTGGAAGCAACAACGGATTGTGGTACTTTCCGAGATAGCGTGATTATCAATTACACCACTCCACCGACTGTCGATTTGGGCGCAGACAGACAGCTTTGCGACGGCGAAGAATTGATGCTGAATATTGAAGCAGGTAATTACACAATTACTTGGCAAGATGGTAGTTCTGGAAACGATTTTGTTGTCTCACAATCAGGTACTTATAGCGTCGAATTGAGTAACCAATGTGGCACAGTTTCAGATGAAATTGAAGTCACTTTTGGTGAAGGTATTACTTTTAATTTGGGTGCAGATCAAGAGCTTTGCGAAGGGGAAACTTTAACTCTAAATCCTCAACTTGATATCGCTGAATTGGTGTGGCAAGACGGAAGTACAAACACGACTTTTGAAGTCACTGAAAGCGGCACATATTGGGTAGAAGCAACGACGGATTGCGGTACTTTTCGTGATAGTGTGATTGTCGACTACTTATCTACTCCAACTGTTAATTTAGGCAGCGACCAAACGATTTGCGAAGGCGAAATCTTGACCTTGGCTGTCGTTAGCGACTTCGATTTGGTTTGGTCAGATGGCACTACAGCCGATTCTTTGGTCATCAATTCTGCAGGTCTTTATAGCGTCACAGCGAGCAATCGCTGTGGTGAAGCGACTGATGAAATAACAATCAGTGTCACTCCCGATTTTGAAGTCAATTTGGGTGCAGATGCCTCTATTTGTGAAGGCGAAAACTTGCTATTGATGACTGATTTGGAAGGTGTTGATTTGCGTTGGCAAGATGATAGTCAGCAGCCAAATCTATCTGTCGAAACAGCTGGTATTTATTGGCTCGAAGCTCAAAACAGCTGCTTTACAAGACGCGATTCTGTTGAAGTGATGTTGTTGGAATTACCGATGATTGATCTGGGAGCGGATGATTTAATTTGTCCAGGAGAGACTTTAGAATTGTCCGTTGAGCTTGGTTTTGAAGCGGATTTGGAGTGGCAAGATGGTTCTACAAGTTCATCTTTCACAGTTACAGAAGCTGGCATGTATCAAGTCACAGCAAGGAATGATTGTGGTATTGCTATGGATCAAATTCGCTTTACGACACCTCCACCGATAGAACTAGAACTGGGTCCAGATACGACCATCTGCGAGGGCGAAAGTTATCTGCTCAGTGCAGGCAGGACGATGGACCAAAACTATCGTTGGCAGGATGGTTCGGGTCGAAATACCTTTATCGCTCGTGAGCCAGGTTACTACGTCGTTCAGGTCAGCAATGACTGCGAAACGCAAATGGATGAAGTCTTTTTGGAAGCTTGTCAAGTTTGTGATTTGTACGCACCCAATGCGTTTTCGCCTAATGTCGATGGTCAAAATGATCGCTTTTCCGTCTTCCCGAATTGTGTTTTCATCGAATACGAACTCAAAATTTACGACCGTTGGGGGACGATTATTTTCACTTCCAACGATCTCGAAAATGGATGGGATGGCATGATCGCAGGTCAAACTGCACCGCCTGGTGTCTACGTTTGGCAGGTCAATTATATGGTAGAGGAAAATTATGAGATGAAGAAAGGCATTGAGGCTGGGGAAGTGACGTTGTTTCGGTAGTTCACTCTCATTAATTGGATACAAAATCTAAAGAAACCTACATTTTAAATTGAGATAATAATTCTAATTCTATTTACACAAAAAAAAAATGTAAAGTATATTTGTCATTAAGTAAAGCATTTTTTCCTAAAAATTTGTAAAAATGACAAATCAAGATTACCTCAATAACGAGCATAATAGATTGTATACAATTCTAAACTTTCGTCTATCATATAGATTTAAGAAAATTGGATTACTTGGTGCGATTCTAATATTCTTTTTTCTGATCGGTTATAAATTCATAGGAAGCAATTCATTAATTGTAAAAGATGTCACTCTAGGTGACAAAACTTTCCTGCAAGCGAAAAGCATGATCGACCTTGTCGAGTAAGGCTTGAATTGGTCTGAAAAGCTGCCTCAAGTAGTTTTCATCTTGATGAAATCGTCGAATCGCTTTTTCCAAACAATC
>JBCDHX010000005.1:0-82079 GCA_038749535.1 Bacteroidota bacterium | reverse complement strand
AGAGATTGTTTGGAAAAAGCGATTCGACGATTTCATCAAGATGAAAACTACTTGAGGCAGCTTTTCAGACCAATTCAAGCCTTACTCGACAAGGTCGATCATGCTTTTCGCTTGCAGGAAAGTTTTGTCACCTAGAGTGAGCTCAGATAGTAAACTCAAGCACGATGTACAACCCATGCAAAAAGATGCATTAGCTATCATCAATGAGCTGCGTCCTGTTTCCTACTATTACAATCACGATAAGGAGAAAAGTAAACGTGCCTATGGATTTATTGCACAAGAAGTAGAAGCCGTACTGCCTGAGCTTATTCTATATCCAGAAGAAGGAGCAGAAAATGCACATCTGATGCTCAACTACGATGATTTCACCCCTTTTGCCATCAAGGGAATTCAAGATGTTCATCAGAAAGTAATCGAAAGCGAACAAGAAATGGCGTTGCTAAGAGCTGAAATTGAGGCACTTAAACAGTTGCTCCGCCAATTGCACGCTGATATACCGTTAGAAACAGAAGTAACAAGTAAAGAAGTTACTGATCAATCTTATTTATTGCAAAGTCAACCCAATCCTTCTAACGGCTTGACTATGATTAAGTGTTTTGTCGCACCTACTACACAGGAAGCCATTTTACAGGTAGCGAATACGAATGGACAAATCGTTCGAAGCATCCATATTCAGGACAGAGGACACATTAGCTTGCCATTGGATATGCAAGACTTACGAAATGGCACTTATTTTTATACGCTTATAACCGATGGACTTGTAGTAGCTAGTCAGCAACTATTATTGGTTAAATAGCTACAGATGCAGATACGTTGTGCCGAATGTTTTAAATGGTTACCCATTTTTGTAAAAAGCCCACTCGAACCAGTCGAATGAGCTAATGAGAAGTGTGTGATCTAATTTTCAATATAATGTGAGGCGAGACCTGCTAGGTTTTCAAAACCTAGCAGGTCTGAAGTACTACTTTGTCAACACCATCTGCTTGGTCGCCATCACCTGACCATCCCATATGCTATTGCTTTGCTACTTCCACTTCTTTTGGCAAGGCATAATCTATTCGCATCTGTTCTACTTTTTCAATGATTTCTTCGACCGTCTCTTTCAGTTCAGGCGGCATGCGTAGATAGTCTGCTGCATATTCATCTTGTATGTAGTAGAGCAAGGCATACCAAATCGGCTTTAGGCGATCTTTGAGCTGTAGTTTTTCTGCTTTTTCGCTGACGAAGTAGTCATGAAGGTAGGTGTATTGGTTTTTGGCTAGGAGGAGGTAGTAGAGTTGAAGATGTTCTTCATCGTCAAAATTATCTTCTAAGTACTCCATATCAAATTTGAACTTTTGTATAAGCCGCTGTGCCTCTTTGTACTCTTCTTTCCACAGTAAAATACAGGATAAGGTATGTGCTACATAACTTTCTTCTATTTTTTCATACGCAAGTTTAGCATATTTAATAGCTTCGTCAAGCTTTATTTTCCTTTCAAAGTACATCCATGCTAAAGAATTCGCTGCTGCGTAGGAAGATTTATCAATTGCTTCCTTACAGTATTTCTCAGCTTGACTAGGATCATCTAGATATTCATGATATAAATTGGCCAGCTTTCTCAAGCCTTGAATTTCATCGTGTTTTTTGTACTCTTCATAATATTCTTTTGCTTTCTGATACTCTTCTTTAACTTCACAATAGAGATCACCTAGATTTCTCCAAGCATAAGTTTCTCCTTTTTCAATCGCTTCTTTGTAATATCTCTCTGCTTGCTTACTATCCCTTAATTTATTTTCATACATCCATCCTAACAGCATCAAACCTTCAAAATCACCTTCTTCGACTGCATTTAAATAATATTCTTCTGCTTTTTTATAGTCTTCATGTTCATCACGATATAAAGTTGCTAAATTTTTCCACGCCTTGCTTTCACCTTTTTCAATAGCTTGCCGATAGCACTTTTCTGCTAGCTCATAATTTTTGATTTTACTTTCATATGTCCAACCTAATACTATCAAAACGTCAGTATGCCCTTCTTCAATCGCATTTAAATAATATTCTTCTGCTTTTTTGTAGTCTTCATATTCATCACGATATAAGTCTGCCAAATTTCCCCAAGAATAAGTTCTACCTTTTTCAATCGCCTGCCGATAGTATCTTTCAGCTATTTCGGAGTATTTCAACTCTTTAGCATATAATAAACCTAGTAATCTTAAACCTTCAAAATGTTGATTTTTGACCGCATTTAAATAATATTCTTCTGCTTTTTCATAGTCCTCATATTCATCACGATATAAAGTTGCTAAATTTATCCATGCCTGACTTTCACCCTTTTCAATAGCTTGTCGATAATACTCTTCTGCTTGCTTATATTTCTTTAACTTATTGCAGTACATCCAACCTAATAGCCTCAAAGCCTGAAAATGACCTGCTTCAACTGCATTTAAATAGTATTCTTCTGCTTTCTGATAATCTAGATATTTATCACGATATAAATTTCCTAAGTTTCCCCAAGCCAGCATTTCTCCTTTCTCAATAGCTTGTTGATAATATTTCTCTGCTTGAGTATAATCTTTCTTCTTATTTTCATAAAGCCACCCCAACTTCCGGCAAGCCACCCCATCGCCTCCCTCAATCGCCTTCAAATAAAACACCTCTGCTTTTTCATAGTCCTTCAAATAATCCCGAAATATATTACCCATCACTCGATTAGGATGAGCAGCACCTAGTGCAACCGCCTTTTCTAAGTATTTATCTGATTCATCGGAATTACCACGATGCCAACTCAAAGCACTCAGCAACAAATAATCGTGAGGTTCTTTTTTTCTGATACCACTAATCTTTTGCCAGGCTTCCTCAAAGTCACCTCGCTTGAGTAGTTTCATACCTGCACCGAAATGACTCATATCGGATCGTTCCAGTTCTTCGTCAAGCGATCGATCTTTATACTTCAAAAAGCGACTGGCATTTTTACTGATTTCGTAGCGAGACTCTAATGTACTTTTGTCAGAATAAAATAGTGCAGTGGAATAATACAGTGCACCTTTAGAATGGTAGCTACCTTTTTTGAGCGAGCGCAAAAGCACGTCCGTTTTCTTATGTAATTGATCTTCACTACACCATTGTTCCAGGAAGCGAATTAGCCAAAGTACTCTATTTTTATCGCCTTTTCGCGCCATCCGCATCAAATACCAGATATTGAAAAAGCGATCGTGGAGACGATAGAGATGATTCTTAGTGTTGGTGCGCTGAATGTCGATCAACTCATTGGCAGACATTTGTTTCAGAGCCGCAGAAACGACTTTACTGCTAAGGCGAGTGCGTTGAGCGATTTCTTTGGAAGAAACTGCATCCCAAGCTTGGGCGATGGCATCCATGATTTCTTGCTGTTGGGAGGGCAAGTCATCCATACGATGTTTGTAGAGCGGCGTGACGCGGTCGAGTATCGCTTCTAAGTCGGTGAAAGCATTACCACTTTGGTCATCGATGAAGATTTCAAAAAGCAGTACAATTGTTCTAGGAATGCCGCCCGTCAAACGGCGCAAGGTTTCTACGCGTCCGGGTTCTTTTTCGAGTATTTCTTTGATGGGATTGTTCGGGTAATGAGAGCCAAGTTCGAGCAGTAGTTGTTCAGTTTCTTTTTTATTCAAGCCTTCTAATCGCTCTATTTTAAAGAGTTCAAAAAAGGGGTCGTCGTATTTGAAAAAGGACTCTGCAGCCACAGCACTCCCTGCGATGATGCGTAAATCAGGACAAGTAGTGAGCACTTCTCGAAGACGTTGTTTTTCTTCTTTTTTGAAGCGTTTGAACATATCGCCGAAGTTGTCAATAAAGAGGAGCAACTTCTGTTTTTCAGCGCGTAGTTTTTCGATCAATAATTTGAAAGCACGTTCTTCATAGCGGTCAGGCGATTGGACATAGAGTTCATCCATTTCGTCAAAAAGCCCAATGAAGCGACTGTCTTTTTTCTCTAGATATTTAGCGATGGTTTCCCAAAACTTGAACAGACGAGAAATGGCATATTCTTCTTCATTGAAGACAAGCGGAATCAGCCATTGATTGAGCTGTTCATAGTTTTCTACTTCATAGCTCAAGCGCAACAACAGCGTCGTTTTACCCATGCCACGCAATCCAATCAACAGTAGATGTTGCTCAGGTACTTCCATTTTGGCAGACTGAATATCGCTGTATAGTTTCTTGAATTTCTTCAAACGCACTACGAAACTATCAATCAACTGCTGTTTACTCAACAGATCGGGATTATAGATGCTCGCAACAGTCCGTCCTAGACCAGTTGCCATTATTTTTTCTTCTTGCTCCACCATCTTTGTAATATATATGAGTTAAAACGATAAACTTGTTGGCTCTCATCAAAATGAATGTAGCCATCATAAATGAGGGATTCGATGATTGAACCGTAGGCTTCCATGTCAAATTGCTCGGCTACGATTTCAACTTCTGCTTCGGTCATCCCTTTACTGCCAATTCATCTAAAAAGGCAATAGCAAATAAGTAAGATTGCTTTGGAAAGGCATCTTCTAATCGACCATAATAATGTTCGAAGTAGATGTCATTTCGGATATTCATCAATTGATCCAATGCGCTATCGACTGATTTGGGCGTCAGCGCTTGCTCTTTCGCTTCATATACGTCGATCAACTCCTGTACTGCCAGTTGAATATGGAAAGGAATGAGCCATTTGATGGTCTCTAGCAGATAAGAGATGGTCTCTTCTTGAAAAGGAATTCGGTAGTTGTTTAGAAGCTGTGTAGTGAGTGCGGTCGCTTCCAATTCAGAAAGTGGAGGTACTTCGATTACATTCAAGTCGTTGATGACCTTTGTAGAAGTCAATTTTTTAACAACGGCAGGTAAGCCAATAGAACCAGTATAGATGAATCGAATATTCCGAGCAGCTTGCTGTCGTTGTTGGCGATTGAGTTGAAGGAATTTCTCGGCTTCTTCTTTTCCAGAGCGGTCACGAATATTCTCAACAGTCTGAGGAAACTCATCCACCATCACAATGAGCGTTTCTTCTAGCTTTTCAAATTTGGAAATCAATTCTTCAAAAGTAGCTTGGAAGCTGTTTTGTGATGAGCTGTCAGTCACTTCTATTTCGAGAAAAGAGAGCTTGATTTTTTGAACCTTACTAAAAACTTGCTTGATGAATTGGGCAGCGGTACTTCGTTTGGTTGTTATTTCTCTAATGGCATCACTCTCTAAAATTTCGTCGATAAGTCGTTCATAGTAGCGTTCAATGTCATGAATAGATTCGGTGGTTATATAAATAAAGTGATAATCAGTCCTCGGATTATCTTCTAAGAAGCGCATTATAGAAGTCTTACCAACTCTTCTTGGCGCAGCCAGATAGATACTAGAGCCAGCATCTAGCCTTCGATATATCTTGTCGATAATTTTATCTCGTGGAAAGAAATCTTTACCTCTAGAGGGAATACCTACTACATTTTTCATTTGGCAATAAATTTATTGTCAGACTGCAAATATAGTTGGCAATAATCTTATTGTCAAGTTTTGGACTAGATTTCTATGGACGTACTGGCATCAGGTAAGCCTATGAATTAGACGCTATGCTGTATATTCTTGCTTTACAGTATACAACTATAATGTTGCATGTGTCTATCCCATGGCGGAATCTGTGATCATCTGGAAGATCACCGCATGACCACTCAAGCTTTCGATATTCCTACTCCATTCGGATTATCATATGAGTTGGAATACGGTCTAGTAAAAACATAATATGATGGAATTGAGTGAATTTTAGGTCGTTTGTGGAGCTAATATTGTGAATGCTGGATTCCTCCAAGATAGACTGTTAAAACTATCTGGAAATAGACACATTTACCAAAGAGGCCCATCCGAAATAGTCAAATGAGCTCTTTGTAAAGACTTTTGATGTTTCAAAAACATCAAAAGTCTAGCTACCTTGATTAAGTATCAATCCAACTCAGCTAAGTCGTACACTTCCGTGAATCCATTATTCGCTCCATCCTGATAAATGGTATATTTTGTACCCTCTGCATTGAAAATGACCTGATAAAATGAATTGGGATTCCGCTCTTGAAAAATAGGCGTCTCTAAACTTACTTGTAGCGTCGCACCAATGTTTGGGAAAGGTATAGTCTCCGTATCAGGACCATAGTCTTCTATATTCCGAATGGTAGAGAAATTGCCATTTGCAAAATCATATACCGTCCACTTTGTCCCTAATGGATTCCAATGTATAGCTCGATTTTTGACAATTGAATTGCCACTTCCTGTCGTATAGAGCGTAGTTGCACCTGTACCAGGCTCACCAGCAGGTGGATTCAAAAAAGGACTGCCATTACCAAATCTACTGATGCTTCCGACTGCACCCCACGAGCCATCTGGTCTAGAGGATGCCCATTGCAAGCCAGATTTATCAAAAACATAAATATTGTCATTCATGACACTTTGTACTGCTCCTACTTCTTCGAAGGGACAATTCGCTAAACGACCAATTGGGTCTTGTAAGTCATAAATACCCTGCAACTCATCATTGACAAATTGTGCATATTCTGTGCCTGCCTTATTGAATAACAGCACATTTCGCGTACGCGGACGAATCGCGCAGCCTGCTCCTATTCCTTCCTTTCCAAAGACACCATACCAATTTTGGACGAAAGCAGGTGGTTGGACAGAATAGTACGGTCGGCAGTGATTGATGGTATAATTGGTGGTTACATTCACGCCTACATCACGGTAAGGTGGAATGAGCGATTTCATTTTATAGGACAATGGTTTGCCATCTCTGATGTTGCCGCCTTGATTCAAGAAGTCGGTCAGTGCATCCAAATCTCCTCTTGCTGCCGCCAGGGCAAGATTGGCATCACCACCAAGAGCGAAGACTTTGATATTCAAATCAGACAACTCATTGATTTTCTTCACATTGGCACCTCCGCTTACATTTCCCAAACCTGCTTTAAATGAACCTGATACAGAAGCCTGCAAGTCGGTATAAGAAGAAGTTGTCTCGAATAGCATATAAAATTGTCGTCCGTAAGTGACTGATTTTATAAAGACGGGCGGATTGTCGGACTGAATGAAAGGTTCTAACTGCTCAGGTGTGACAGATGGATCGAAAACCTCTTCGTAAGAAGTAGGGGTTTTGTAAACAATGGTGTAGTACTTTTGCACCAATTCCACCAATATTCGATTGTATTCTCGATCTTGACTGAATGCCATTTGAGATGCAAAACTTCCCTTGATGGAGTTGATATTGACGTTCAATCCTGTCGCCAATTCTTCTTTGGAGCGGACTTGTCTTTCCTGATAAGTATAGTCAGCCGCTAGTGTATCATTGTTGGTATAGATGATTTCGTTGATACATTCGACAACTTTATCAATGGACATTTCTTCTTTTTCGCAAGCCGTACCAGAGCTGCCATTGAGTAAATCAATGGTGAGTGTGCCGCCTGCTCGCTTGACCGCAATTTCGTTAGGTGTTCCTTGATTGAGGGTGTTGCCTTGTAATAAATTTCCAGGCCAGATGACATCTACATTTGGACTCAGAGCTCGATACTCGCCAGTCGCACCCATCGCATTGACTTCGATTTGCTCACAGATTAGATTATCCTGAAAGTCAAAATCGGTGACGGTAGGCTCACTTTTAGTGACCATCGGTTCTGTTACGTTATCGGGTGCTTCGGGACAGTCTAAGAGTGCTTCTATGCTATCGCATGAGCAAGTTCCTTCGGGTTTTGCCATTTCCTCATTGTTACAGCTGATGATTAGGAACGATAGAAAAACGGCTAAATAGGCTGAAAATGGTCGATCAATCAATACATTTTTCATAGTCATGGATATTGAAATTTGAATTTTCAAATTGTGTACATCTGACTACGCACGGAAAGAAGAGGAAAGTGATAATTGGAGAGGTGATTTTTTTGGAAAGGGGTTTATTTTTTCACGTCCCTTAAGAAAAAGCTCATCCGAACCAGTCGAATGAGCTTCTAAATGTGTGTGATCTAATTTTTAAGAGAGAGAGGCATTCGTAAAGACTTTTGAAGTTTTTAAAACTTCAAAAGTCTAGCTGATCTAGGAGCATGTTTACCGCGTCAAGACCATCTGCTTGGTCGTCATCACCTGACCATCCAAAATCAAAGCATAGCTATACGTTCCTGCGCTCAATAGATTTGCTTGCAAAGTGATTTGTCCTTGACCTGTGGCTTGTATCGGAATGACTTTGATAACGCGTCCATTTTGATCCATTACTTGAAGGCTGGCGTTTTTTGTACCTTCTGGAATGAAATAGCTAATAGTGGTAGCTTCGTTGAATGGATTGGGGGCATTTTGTGCTAGTGTAGCAGACGTCAGTGTTGTTGTCGTATTGATGGTATTGGTGTTGTAACTGAGTAGATCTTCAATTTTGGCTAGGCGGGCTTTGATTTCCTCGTTTGCTGCTTTTAAAATTTCATTTTCCGCTCTTAGCATATCCAACTGTTGGTCATTCGGATTGAGAGCGCGACTGTTGGAGGACTGACCTAGTCCAAATGAGGAAGTAGCACTTGTCTGATAGACGAAACTACACCATGAACCTGCAATACCTGAATTAGAGCCATTGATCTTCAACTGTACAGTACTGTTGTCTTGATGGCAGACAATTCCAGTTTCTGTGTCGCCCACATTTCGATACTGATCGCTGGAAAATACACCACTAATCAGTCGCCCGCCAGCTGGATTTGCTACTGGCAAATTAGGCGGGACAGTTATCGTTGCGGTGTTTGTTCCTGAACCATAGGTGGGACCTGATCCTCCGAATCGACACACCACAGTAACCAGATCACCTACTCTAGAATATTCACATTTCGTGAAACTTGGAATAGAAGTAAATCCATTAATGGTAGTCCATGTAGCGTCGTACGCTCCTGATTGAAAAATCTGATCTACATAGTTTTTAGTAGCAGCATCTTGCGGATCAATCGGATCACTTACGCCACTGATGCGTCCATTGACTATCACTTCTCCATCCACATCTAGTTTTGCCTGTGGATCATTTGTTCCGATACCGACATCCCCAGAAGCATCAATCACCATACGAGTTGAGTTTCCGTTTGTCCGAAATTGTAGTCCATCGGATGTCGCTCCATTGTTATAAATGATACCTCCTGCTGCAGCTGCTGTTGCATTGCCGAAGAGTATACCACTTTCATTCGTATCGGGTGTTAGTAGCTGCAAGTAACCAGTATTGTTGTGCTCAAAAATTGCAATAGCACCGGCGTTGGCAGTTCCTCCTGAAATACCCCTTGCTATGTGGAGTTTTTGATCGGGAGCGTTTGTCCCAATTCCGACATTGCCATTTTGAGAGAGAAAGAATGACTGATTATCTGTGTTTTCAATAACAAAATTACCTGAGCCATCCAGTCCAATATCTATAAAGCCAGCAGCATCACTCTCGAATCGAAGTTGCGGATCGACTCCATTTTTACCTTCATAGCTAGCAATTAGTGTCGTATTATTGAATGGATTCAAGGTGGGTATGAAATCAATGAATCCGCTTGATCCATTAACTTGTAGCCTTTGCGCTTGCATAGAGAAGCCCAAAAACAGCATAGCTATGCTTAGGACTAAAGTGAAATTTAATCGTGTTTTCATAGTGAAAATTTTCATAGTGAAAAAAATAGATTGGGAGTTTTTTATCATTATCCGTTTGAATTTTGAAGCACAATTAGATGTAGATCATCGGTGATTAAAACTAATCGTACACTGGAGCTATCGTGTAGTATATTTTAAATTCATCTCCAGTATTGTGCAGTGTTACTGAAGCTTCTTTACCATCTATAGCCCCATCTTCTTTACTTTTACTACCCTTCTTGATGACTACTATTTCTTTAAAGTCGTCATTAGCACTGAAGTCATCAATTTCCTCTAATGTGATAGTTAATTTAAATTTTACGTCCTTGGCATCTTCAGGAATGTTATAAATAGCAGCTTCATTAATGACAAATGAGTTATCTTGACCTGTTGCTGACGGTTTTAAATTAATGGCATTCCCACCACTATCTTTTATAAAAATAGTAGAAAGAAATATTTGGTCCATGTGTCTATTAGAGGCTTTAACCTCAGGTCTGTAAGATCCTGAATTCATATGAGTTCCGCCCTCACCTGTTACCTGTATCGTAATGCTACCTCTTACCTCATTACCATCACCAGGCTCTTCTGAAGATATTTTGGTACATTCAATTCTGTTGATCGTAACTTTATATTTGTTGCTTTCTTTTACACAATTACGCTTAGTATAATTAGTAGTCATATTGACCCAAGCGATGCTGTTATTCAAAAATCGCATGGTATAAGCAATAGGTTTAGCTAAGGTGTTTTTTGAAAGCGGCTCTTGATGATTAATGGCATCTTTAAATTCTTCGAAACTAGAAATAGGTTTTTTGCTTGTTTTGCCATCAAATCCCATTAGAACAACTTTTATTTTGCTCTCATTGAGTACATTGTTTAGCGATGCCTTTCCACTTGCCTCAGCTTTTTGACCCACTCCATCGTAAGCTGCTTTGAATTCTGTCATTATAAAATTTTCATCTGCTTCAGTTTCAAGCAAAAAATAACCAATTCTGCCATAGGTAACACTACTCACATACAAAGGAGTCTTACCACTATTAATTACCCTATTGGCGTCATCCACAGTTGCAAAAAAATCAGTAGGTGTCCTTACTTGATCGGCGCTTAAGGTGTAATAACTTTGAACATAGCTTGCTATAATCACTTTTTTGGTGGTACTGGTTTCCATTTGAAAAGAGCCTGACAAGCTTAATCCACTTCGACTAAAACTACCAGAAAGAGCGATATCCATTTGTTGTTCAGAATACACACTGGTCATGTTAAAAACCTGGTTCGGTGTCAAACCTCCCATTTTTTGCTTTATTAGAAGGTCGTTGATAGCTATGTTTGCACTTGATGCTACAGAAGGATTAGGTATGGTAATAGCAGGACTGCCATCGATGATAGCTGCGTCAACGGACACAGTAATCGGTTTACGACCTGTAGAAATTGCCTTATAGTCTCCTTTCAAGTAGTCTTCCGCATAAACCAAGGCTCCTGGATAAAGGATACTATTCATTGGTTTATATACTACATCTGGCGAAGCAATGACATTGCTTGATTGCATTGCTTTTTCTACATCTACCCGCTCAGTTATACAGTTATAGCCTTCTGGATCTGAATTGGAATTGGATTGAGGCGTAGATATCTCTTTTGTTGCTCCTCTTTTATTGCTAATTTCTAAATTTCCGTCATTAACAGGTTTTGGTGTAGGAATTGAGATATTTTCCTTGTCCACAATTCTCCAAGAAGATTCATTGACTCGAAGTTTTTGTCCTGCTCCACAGGCGTTTGATAATTGAACTAGCTGTAGTTGATTACCACTTATAGATAACTTGTAGCGAGCATAGGCTTCCGATGTTGGAGATACTTCAGCCCTCATTGCCTTGACTGGATCATCAGTCTTTTTTGAGGCAAAATGATTGTACTCCAAAACTTGTATAGCTTGAGCATCTAGGCTAACGATGGCTTTCATTTTGGCAGTAACACCATAGCAAGTAGTAAAAATATTCAAGTCCACGATGTAACTGCCGGTGGTGTTACCTCCAAAATTGGTGAGGACTGTAGATTGGTTGTTGCTTAGCAATTGTCCTTGTTGAATAGTACCGCTTTGTTGAGCGAAAACGTCGCTAGTAAACAATAATACTAAGCTAATTACTAATGGAATGCAATTCATTATTTTCATCAAAGTTCTCATGTTAAATAGTAATTCGTTAAAGGTATAAGTACGTGAATACAATCATTCACTCACTGCAAACATCAAGCATCCATGCCAAAAACACTTGGACGCTATCAACAAATGCTTGGACTCAACTTGCAATAAGAGTTTAAAAAATTGATTATCAATTACTTACGAAATTCGGTGGGAGAGACATTAAACTCATTTTTAAAAGCTCGACTAAAATAGGCAGGATCTGTGAAGCCCACATCGTAGGCGATTTCAGAGACGTTGAGTCGGCTGTTTTTGAGTAAGTGTTTGGCTTTTTGTAAGCGATAGGAGCGAATGAATAAAGTCGGCGTTTGTCCTGTCAGTCCTTTCAGTTTGCGGTAGAACTGCATATTGCTCAGGGCTAATTTTTGGCATACATCAGCTACAGATAAAGCAGCATTACCCAATTCTTCTTCGATGATGGCACGTACTTTTTGTAGAAACACATCTTCCAATGTCAGCGTCTTGGGTGATTCACGATCCTTATTTATAAAGTCAACTTGGCGATATTTTTCTTGCAGCCTTCTTCGGAGCGTTAGTAATTGTTCAAGACGCACCAATAATTCTTCCTTGTCGAAAGGCTTCATCAAGTAAGCATCTGCACCATATTTGAGTCCAGTTACTTTGTCGGATTGTTGTGCTTTGGCAGTCAATAAAACGATGGGAATATGACTCGTTCGCTCATCTGTTTTGAGTGTTTGACAAACCTCATAGCCGTCTTTTTTGGGCATCATGACATCACTGATGATAAGGTCTGGCAGATGCTCTAATGCTTGCCTAATGCCTTCTTCTCCATCTCCAGCCATGCTGATCTGATAGTGTTGACCCAATATTCGCTCAATGAAAATAGAGACATCTTCGTTATCTTCTATTAGTAATAAATGAGGTAAATTGACCATGTCAGTAGCCCCATTTTGGGCAACCAAAAGAGGAGAAATGGGCAAGTATTCTGGTGCGTTAGATTCGATGTGATGCGTTACTTTCTTTGCCGCCTTTTGTGTAATGGGTAAAAAGACTGAAAAAGTGCTGCCCTTGCCTAGTGAGCTTTCTACTGCTACTAATCCGCCCATTAAAGCAACGATGTCTTTGGTGTACGACAGTCCGATGCCAGTGCCTGCTGTTTTTTGAGCTTGATCTGTCTGATAAAACCGATCAAAAATAGAAGGTAAATCATCTGCTGCAATACCGATACCTGTATCTATTATCTCTATTTTCAGTTGCGTTTGTGTGTCTGTTTTAAGCGTAGGAACTTTGATCTGTACCGCTCCACCTGTCGGTGTGAATTTGATGGCATTGGAGAGTAAATTGTATAGGACTTGTTGCAGTTTTTCTTCATCGAAGTCCATTTTTAGCTCTTGTTGTTCACTTGAAAATGTCAAGTCGATTTGCTTTTCTGCAGCTATGCTTTCAAAAGAAAAAGTACAATATTTGATATGCTGAATGATGTCGGCGCAGATGGGATTCAATTGTAAATTGCCTGATTCCAACTTGGCGACATCCAACAACTGATTGATGAGACGGAGCAAGTTTTGACTGTTGCGTCGAATGAGTTGACGCTCGAAGGCGTAGTCTTTGATCTGGTCTGTCATACCCAAAATAACGGTTAGCGGTGTCCTAAATTCGTGCGTGATATTGGTGTACAACTTGGAGCGTAGTTGACTGATTGCTTGTTGTTTTTCGGCTTCTACTTGAGCTAGTTCTAGTGACTTATTGACTTCCAACTGCTGGATATAATTCGCAGTTGCTGCTTCTTTTTCTTTCTCTGCTAGTTTCATTCTATAGCCCAAACCAATAGAAAAGATGACGATTTCGCATAAAAAACCGACTTGATTGAAAAAAGTGGGATGAACGTTAGAAAATACAGCTACCTCACTGTTGCGCGCGATACTGAATGTATATAATCCCAATAAGGAAATGAGGAAGTAGAGAATAGTGCCGAAGAAAATAATTTTGGCCAGAGCATTTTTGATGCTCCAAATTCTAGCAATTGCCATCAAACAAAGCACCGCTGTGACGAGTAGAAAAAATATCCTAATGGGTGGATAAACGGTCTCATATATATCAGGTGTGCCATAGCGCATCGCACAGTAAATAATCTGATCTACTACCGCTAAAGCGATAAATGCCTTGATGATTTGATGATACCATTTGGCTAGATCATTATTCTTTTCTGGTAGATTCAAAAATTCGACGACGAACTTACAGTAAGCTGCATAACCAATCAGCAACATCGGAATAGCGCCATGAAAAGCAATTTGCTTGAACACATAAGTCTTGCCCCAACCCAGAAAGTTAAAGTCTGCTTCTTGCCACGTCCCGTACAAGAATGTTCCCAAACCAGCATAAAGCGCGTAATAGAAGTAAGCCTTGTCTTTTGAAATCAGGTACTGCGCTAATGTAATCACTATAGTGAATAGCAATATACCATAATAGCCGAAAAGTCCATATTGAAGAGCAGAAGTAGCCGTATATTCTCGCTGTTGTGCAACTATGGATAGCGAGCAGCAGAGGAATATCAATGATGCTATTCTTCTTTTATATTTCATCTTTTTGACCTTAACGAAGCTAAATATCGTGAAATAATCAAAACATTAAAGTGGATAGGTGATTTTGAACTCCTTAAAGACAAAAAGCCCACCCGAACGAGTCGAATGAGCTTGCTAAAATATGATCTAATTTTTAAGGAAGATGCGTTTGTAAAGTCTAGCTGATCTAGGAGAGTGTTTACCTTGTCAATACCATCTGCTTGGTCGCCATCACCTGACCATCCAAAATCAAGCTGTAGCTATACGCGCCAGCGTTCAACGTATGCGCTTGCAAAGCAACTTGCCCGTGACCAGTTGCTTGGATCGGAATAGTTTTGATAACACTGCCCTGCACATTCATAATTCTTAATTCTGCATTCTTAATTCCTTCGGGAATAAAATAGCTGATCGTTGTCGCTTCCGTGAACGGATTGGGGGCATTTTGTGCTAGAGTAGCGGAAGTCAAAGTGGTTGTAGTGGTATTGACTTCATTTGTACTGCTACTCAACATGGCTTCTATTTTGGCTAGGCGATTGTTTAAGGCTTCGTTTGCTGCTTTTAGTTGAGCCAGCTGAGTTTGTAGCTCTTGGTTGTCTTGTTCTAAAGTTTCGATGCGAGCAGCATTGGCAGTGATAGAACCAAATTCAATGCCGATATCACCGTCACTATCGATAATTAAATTAGAACCCGAACTAAGAATGGGTAAATTTGCCATACGAACATTGCCAGAGGTGTGAAGTACAGAACCTGCATTTGGGCTAACTACATTGATCGCTACTGTGCCACTTCCATTCGGATTGATGAGTGTATTTCCACCTTCGTTTTGTAGGAATAAAGTAGCAGCTGCACCATTGTTTCTTACCTGTAGTTCGTTGTTGTCTATTCCCATATTTACATTATCCAAATCCCCAAATATTGCATTCCCTCCATCTGTCAGTGTAACTTCAGTTCCGTTACCAATATGAAGTTTCGCTTGTGGATTAGTTCTACCGATACCGACATTTCCTGCTACACCTGGACTGATGAGCGTATTTCCACCCTCATTTTGTATTCGTAAATCAGATGCTGCACCATTATTTCTAGCCTGCATTTCGTTATTATCCAATCCCATGTTTAGCCCTAATGTGTCGCCAAGTATGAGGAATCCGCCACCACCAACAAGTTTCACATCTGTTCCGCCATTGATACTCAGTTTAGCTTGTGGAGTGAGTGTCCCAATACCGACATTTCCTCTTTCACTGATTCGCATTTGTTCAAAGAATCCTAGATCGTTTTTGGTGAAAAATCGCAGATCACCAGCATCATCGGCAGTTGCATTGAAAGAGGCGATTCTAGCTCCGGTGTAGTTGGTCGCGCTGGCATCGTCATCGTAGTTGTTGAAATCAATTTTAGAGGACGCCTGAAACTCTGCATTTCTTGCTCCCAACAAAGTCAAACTTCTGGTTAGCGCATTTTCGGCTGTACCTCTACTGATTTCTACATCGCCGTTTTCATTGATAGTCATCGTAGGTGCACCTGTGTTATCCAGAAAGTTAACCCGATCGTCACCCGTGGCATCTATATCAGGCTGGAAAGTGAGCGGTCCTATACTTTGAAACTGTCCGCCATCGACGCGCAAATTCCCGTTAAGGTGCAATCTCGCCTCAGGTGCATTATTATTGATGCCTAAATTGACTGCGTTGAAGCCAGTTCCTCCGATGACAGCACAATTGGAACAATTAACATTGGCATCGTAGCCGATAGCGATAGCCCGATCCAGCGAATCGGATGTCAAAGCAGATGCAAAGCTGCCTATAAAGGTATTTCTGGTACTATTGAAGCTGTTGCTGCCTGCTTCAATTCCTAAAAATGTATTCTCTAGTCCTGTTTGATTTAAAAATCCTGCCGACTTACCCAAAAAGGTATTGCTGTGACCACTCGTATTGAATAAGCCAGAGGTGCGTCCTATGAAGGTATTGTCATTGGCATTGCTACGCACACCACTTGACTCTCCGACGAATACATTGCCGATGCCGATGGTGTCGTTCAGTCCTGCGGCTTGCCCAATAAACGTATTGCCATTACTGCCAGCTTGCGCATTGAGTCCAGCATTTCGACCGACGAAAGTATTGTCGTTTGTACCGACGTCTATGCGTTGTTTGATGTCGGCTTTGCCTTCTACGGTGAGGTTTTGGGCGTGTGTAGTGAGGCTTAGTACTAGGCAAAGAAATAACCCAATGAATACAGGTGTACTCGTTTTCATAACGTGTTCTTTAAATGTAAAAAATGGTGATTTAGTCTAAAAATAGTTTTACTGCTTGCGCGTCATTTTCATCGGGCGGTTGCTGCGTCGAAGTTCGCATTCATCAGAGATCATTTTTCCAGTCATGATGTCGCCTTCGACCTTGAATTCATAGATACCCTTTTTGCCATAGCAAGGACTTTCTTTGGGCGTATCTTGAATCGTAATCTGATCGCCATTGATTGTATAAGTACCCAGTACATCGACTTTTCCATCGCTACCAAAATCAACGGTAAATGTGCCGTCTGCTTTCATGGAAAAAATATCCTGAGTCGGCGTGCCATCTGCTGTTTGACTATCGATGAGCCAATCGCCGACTATACTTTGGGCAGACAAGAAAAATGGTGTGGATACGAAAAATAGAAGTGCGAAGAAGAGTTGTGTTTTCATAGTGAATTGTTTTTTAATTGAGTGTGTATGATTCCAGTGTGAGTTAATCTATTAAAACAGTGCCATTTGGATTCCAACTCGTAAAGAAAGTCGGGACATCATTGGCGTTGATGTAGTTGATAATTTTATTGTATTCGTCTAGCTCAAGTCGGATTTCGTTTTCTTTCGCTTTGTTTTGACCTGAATCATAAGCCTCTTGGCTCATACTCGTAATCGCGCCTTCAGCATTGCGCAGCCAGTTGTGCATATTCTTTGCGCCATCAAAGCAGCCACCGAGTCCAGGTGAACCTGCTGCCCAAATTTGCTGACAGATAGATGCTGCATTGATTTTTAATGCGCGATCAGCATACGCTTTCCATTCGCTTTCTTTACCCTTGGGAGGAAGTGTGCTATACATCCAGTCGTGTACATTGCAGGCTGCTTGCCAGTTGTCATTGTCACCATTAACGATATATTTCTCACCGGTAGGGTCAACCCATTTAGGAGTACTACAACCATTAGGTTTGGCTTCATCGTAGTAGTAATCAACTCTTTCTTTGTTATTTCCTAGCCCAATAAGCAATGTCTTTTTATCACGGAGTTCGGCAGTACAGTAAAAGAGAATTTGATAGGTGTACATCTCTGTACGATCAAAACTCCCGTTGCTCATGACACTACCTTTACAAGGAAAAAGGTTTTTCTCACAGGCTTTGTCTCCATCTATTTTTGATAAGGTTCGCTCAAAGCCATCAGGACAACTGTAGCAGGTATTACCATGTGGGAAAGAGTTGCTGTCGCAACCAGGTTTTCCTTTTTTAGTGGCTTGCTTAAAAGGACCAAATACGCCTTTGGAACAAGCTTTTTCGCTATCTACTGCCTCTAAGGTTCGACCATATCCTGCAGGGCAAGACCAGCATTCTCCTCTTCCAACATCTAAAAATGAGCCTTTATATTTGGTTGGACAATCTGATCCGTTGCCCTTTATAGCTCTAGCATATTCTACTTGCTTGACTTGGGCGAAAAACAGAAATGGTGTGAATATGAAAAATAAAAGTGTAAGAAAGATAAATGGTTTCATTGTATGCAATTTAGTTGTTGACTACTCCAAAAGTAAGTTTGAGTCTGCTCACATTTAGCAAAATATACACGAGCGCAACACCTTTTGGCGTGAGCGTAGCGTTTTGGTACACGAGCGAAAACTCTTACTTCACAAAAATTGACAACCATGTCAATACGCACACTCCTTTACTTCATTTGCCTACTTACACCCATCGCCATTTTTGCGCAGCCGAATGGTAATTTGGAACAGATCACAGACAGCTTATCTGCTGTTTTGGGAACCACAGAATTGTCGCCAAAAGAGGAAAGTGAAATCTTGCTCGCCTTATCTCGCTTTGCTGTATTTCGGGGTGACTTTGAAGCGGTCGAGAACTATACGGAACGTGCACTGACATTGGCTCGACGAAGAGGAGATAAAGTGACAGAAGCGATGGCTTTGCTTTTTAAAAAGCAAGAAAAAGGAGAGACGGGTGCATTTATTGAGGGATTTGAATTGGTCAAACGAGCGGTTCAGATCGCAAAGGAAGCGGATGATCCTTCTGTGATAGCGTCTGCTACCTATCAACTAGCAGAAGCTCATTTTTATGGCAGAAACGACGACCAACGTGCTTTAAAGTTGCTTAATGATTTTTTGGAACAGGAAAAAAGACCAATTCATCCAGCTCACTTGGGCAATATCTATAAAGTACTGGCACTGTGCTATGCTTATAGAGGAAATAATGTAGCCGCTAAAGAACACTATCAACTGGCATTAGAGCAGTTTCAAAACATCCATCCGCCACAGAAACCGATGCACGCCGATCTAGGGCGACTCAATAGTACTCAAGTCTTGATTTATCTCTGTCGATTGGAATATAAGTCAGCAGAGGAGTTGACCGTCAAAAAGAGATATGCTGAAAAAGCATTGACGATGGCAGAAGAAATTGGTTTCCCATCTTATATCGGTTGGGCACATGAGAATCTGGGTCATTACTATGATGCCTTAGGCAATTTTGAAGCGACACTTAGCCATTTTCAGCACGCATTGATGTTATACGAGCAACTGGGAGAGAATCTTTATGCAGCAGAAATGTATCAAAAATTTGGACAGGTTTATGGCGAAATGGGTGACTTTTCCAAAGAGATCAAAAGTCTAGAAAAAGCATACAATTTATATGTACAGACGGATGATTCTATACAAGTCAGTGAAATAACGGCAGACCTTGGAGCGGTCATGTTAGATGTGGAAGATTGGGGAAAAGCAGAGCAGTACTTACAGGAATCGTTGGCAATCAATGAAGCCTTGGCAGATAGTTCTGAGCTGGCGTCTGTGTATATTTCAATGGCTCAATTACAGCGTGGAAAAGGCTTTTCTGAATTGGCGATTGACTACTTAGAGCGCGCTATGGAGATGGCTGATTTGTTTGGACAAGATGAACTAACAATAAATGTCGCTTTATTAATGTCATCGGTGTATTTGGAACAAAAAAATTGGTCAAAAGCAGAGCAATACTATCTTCAAGCACGGACGCAGGTTGTCGAAACAGCATATCTAGTAAAGCAGCAAAAGATAGCTCATTTAGGAAGCCAAATTTATGAGGCAAAAGGAGATTATGAGCAAGCGCATCAACAGCTAAAATATTATATTCGACTACGCGATAGCATTTATACTAAAGACGCTCAGGCAATTCTGAAACAGGAACAAGTGCGCCAAGATGTAAAAGCCTATCAAAACGAAAAAGAAGCCGCTATTCTGCAAGCACAAGTCCTTTCCACCAGAAATCAACTCTATTTTACCACTGCCATTGCTTTGACCGCGCTCCTCCTCCTCGGCAGCTATCTCTTTTTTCAATTGCGTCAAAACAAACAACTCATCGAATCCCAAAACGGTGAATTGCAACAACTTAACCAAACCAAAGACAAGTTTTTCGGTATTATCGCCCACGATATTCGTAGCCCGATTATCGCATTGGAAAATGTAGGCTCACAAATAAATTATTACCTTGAAAAAGGCAAGACCGACAAACTCCAACGCCTTTCTGAACGCATAGATACAACCGCTAAACGACTGACAAATTTGTTGGATAATCTATTGAATTGGGCGCTCTTGCAGCAAGGTGGGATTCCGCATCAGCCGAGCCGAATTGATCTAAAAACTGCCATTCAAGAAACGGTAGAGATGTTCCAAATGAGTGCACAGTTGAAGCAGATTGATATCGCACAGCATATTGAAAATGAAGTAGCTGTTTTCGCAGATCGAAATGCCGTGAATACGATTTTGCGCAATTTGGTAAACAATGCGATTAAGTTTACGCCTTCGGGTGGGCAAGTTTTGATAGAAACGACTGTAGAAAATGGAATGTCGAAGATCAAAGTGCAAGATTCGGGTATTGGGATGAGTGAGGCGCAGTTGGCGCAGCTTTTTCAGTTGAATAGTAAGAGTCGAGTTGGCACAGCAGGCGAGCGTGGCAGTGGTTTGGGGCTATTGTTATGTCAGGAATTGGTGGAGCGAAATGGAGGAACGCTGAGGGTAGAAAGTAAGTCTGGAAAAGGGAGTATTTTTGAGGTGCAATTACCATCGATTGCTTGAATATTAATTTCGGATTTGTGATTTCGGATCTCCGAAATCACAAATCATACATCGTAAATCTCTGTTCATGTCCAAAATAACTGTCCTCATCGTCGAAGACGAACCGCTGTACGCCGACCAACTGGAACTCTTGATTGACAGACTCGGCTATGAGTTTTTGGCGGTCGTCGATAATGGAAGAGCGGCTTTGGAAATGGTGCAGCAGCAAACGCCCGATTTGATTTTAATGGACATTTACATTCAAGGTAATTTGGATGGTATCGAACTGACCGAGAAGATTCATGAACGTCACCTCATTCCAACCATTTTTATTACTTCTCTTCGTGACGAACTCACTTTCCGACGTGCCAGCCGAACCAAAGCGACTCACTTCATCGTCAAGCCTTTCGAGGAATTGCAGCTACAGCGTGTCATCGAAATGACGGTTCAAAAACTTCAAGTCGAGCAACCAACGGAAGACTGGTCGGAAGACATTTTGCACCAAGACCATTTTTTTGTGAAACACAATCAACGATTAGAAAAAATCGCCATTGCCGACATTCGCTACTTTGAAGCCGATGGGCATTACTGTGCTTTGCATTTAGCAGCCAAAAAGTATTTGCTCCGACAGTCTTTACAGAAGCTTTTGGCACAACTTCCCGAACAGCAGTTTTTACAAACGCATCGTAGTTATGTGGTTAATCAAGCCCACATCACTTCCGTCGATTTGGCAGAAAATGTGATCTACCTCCAAGACCAATATGTACCGCTGAGTATGCGGAAGAAGGAAGGGGTGTTGGAGCGGTTGAAGTGGATCGGGTGAGTAGAAAATTAGGATTTACATCTATTCAATAATCTCCAGAATCGTGCTAAAAAACACATAGCGATTCTTAAATTGATGTGCATGAAGCGTATCCATTTCACCTTTATGCTGCTGTGCGAATCGCTGATAGGTATCCATATCCGGGACTAAATATTGAATGGCGTAAGTGATGCCATCATCTTCTTGCAAGCCCAGCAACTTACAGATGCGATGTCCCAAAAAATCACCGATTCGGACGACCTTCGGGATGTGCGTACTTCGCATCCACTGCAACCAATCCTCTTCGATCTCATTGTCAATTTTGTACGTTACGTTATATAGATACATATCGGCTTTAAATTTGAGCGGCGAAATTAAGAATAAGTCTATTGAATGACGAATTACGAATCGCGAATCGCGAATTACAGATAAGGTCTGAGCAGACTTAAAATAACTTTACATTCAGTAGTTGACGCAATAAATCAACCATTATCAACTTTTAATCAAAAAACGACTTCAATCACAGTATGCACATTCGACTTTTATTACTCTCTTTTCTCTTCTTAGGCAGTTTTAATTTATTGGCCCAACCGGACGACTTCCGCTACAGCGACTACGTCTATCAAGATTATATCAAGTCTGTCAAATTTCATGTCTCGGGCTTGCCACTGAGCTACCCGATTATAGATGTAGAAGCAGGGACACAATTGAAGTTATCTTTTGATGATTTGGAATATGAGGTGAGCAATTATTACTACAAAATTATTCACTGCAATCAAGATTGGACGCCTTCCATTTTATCTGAATTGGAGTACATAGATGGCTTTACAGAAACACGTATCCCGGAATTTGAGTATTCCTTCAATACATTGACGGCTTATACGCACTATGATTTGATGATCCCCAATCGAGATACCAAATTGACCAAATCAGGCAACTATCTCTTGTTGATTTATAATGAAGATGATGACGAACCGATATTGACGCGTCGCTTTATGGTCGTCGATCCTCTGGTGACAGTAGCCGGAAATATCCACGCGCCCGTAGAGGCAGCAAAAATTCGGTTTTATCAGGAAATTGATTTTACCATCAACTATGAAAATGTGCCGCTCCGCAATCCACAAAAAGAAGTACGCGCTACCGTATTGCAAAATGGACGATGGGACAATGCGGTACAAAATATACCGCCTTTCTTTACTAAGCGCGAGGAACTATTATTTACTTATCAAGGCAAAATTGTCTTTCCGGCAGGCAATGAATATCGCTTTGTTGACATCCGCGATCTGCGCACCACCAATCCTACGGTCTACACAGTAGAAAGACTCGACAACTATTATGATGTCACTTTATATACCGACCAAAAACGCAGCAATGATCCATATCTATTCCGAGAAGATTTGAACGGGCAATACGTCATCGATCATCCTCAAAATCGACGCCCAAACTTGCAGAATGATTATGCAGATGTGTTGTTTAGTTTGAAAAGTGCTGCTCCTTTTCAAGAGGAAGTTTATCTGTATGGTGCGTTCACGGATTGGACATTTCAGGAGCAATACAAGATGGTCTACAACCCAGCAACTTATACTTATATCCAAAAAGTAGAGCTAAAAGAAGGCTTGTACAATTACGCTTATGCACTGCGTGGTGACAAAGGCGAAGCCATCACCCAAGATACCGAAGGGAGCTGGTTTAGTGCCGAAAATGACTACATTATTTTGGTCTATTATCGACCTTTTGGTGGGCGATATGATCAGTTGATTGGGACGTATGTGTTGGCGTTTCAGTAAGGAAGCAGCTTCTTCGTCGAAAAACACAACTCCTTCACAACTTTTCTCACATTTACATCATCCAACAGGTAACTTTTTCGGTATATCGAAATAGATAAAGTAGGTAGCTACCTTCAAAAATTGGATATAGCTTCTTATTGAACTCATTCTGACAAGAAATCACCTGATTGGTATGAAACACACCTTACTTTTTGCGCTACTTATGGTAGCCGCTTCCCTTAGTGCACAAAACGCTAGCATCCAAGGACAGCTACAAGACACAGACGCACAAGCCGTCGCCTTCGCCAATGTCGCGCTCTATCAACTGCCTGACAGTAATCTGATCAAAGTTGAGGTCAGTGACGAAAGCGGTATTTTCCGCTTACAGAATCTTTCCTCCGGCGATTACTATCTAGTCGCCTCTTTTGTCGGCTACAATAATTTACAGACCCAAGTTTTGACAATCACGGATGACGAAAGACGCGATCTAGCCATCCTCAAAATGCAATCCTCAGCTGTGGCGCTAGAAGGCGCAACCGTCACCGCTCGTCGCGCCATCGTCGAAATCAAACCGGACAGAACCGTCTTCAATGTACAAGGGACAATCAATAGCGTCGGCTCGGATGCGATCTCACTACTCCGCAAAGCCCCCGGCGTCAATGTCGACAACAACGACAACATCAGCGTACTTGGTCGTGCAGGCGTGTTGTTATATGTCGATGGCAAACGACTACCGCTGAGTGGACAAGAGTTGAGTAACTATCTACAAAGCCTGCCTGCAGAGCAAATCGATCGTATCGATATCATCACCAATCCCGGTGCGAAGTACGAAGCCGAAGGTAATGCTGGCATCATCGACATACGACTAAAGAAAGACAAAAACTTAGGTGTCAATGGCTCTGCCAATGCCACATACAGTCAGGGTCGCTACTCCCGAGGCAACGCCAATGCGAGTGGCAATTATCGCAACAAAAAGATGAATGTCTTCGCGAGTGCCGGAGGAGGTTGGGGGCAGCAGTTCGACAATATGGACTTCGTCAATTTTCAGAATAAACTGGAAATGGTAGAAACCACACGTGGCATCAACAATTGGGATTTCGCGAGTTATCGACTGGGCACAGATTTCTTTTTGGGCAAGCAACATACTATTGGTTTTTTGATCGATGGACGCACTTTTGATGGGACGCGCGATACGAGAAGTAGGACAACTTTGGCACAAGCTGCTACACCCAACAATTTAGACAGTATTTTGATCGCTCAAAACCTCGCCAATGACAGCCGTTTTCAAAATGCGTTCAATATCAACTACCGTTTCGACAATGCTAAAGGACGCACCCTAAATATCGATCTAGATTACGGCAACTACCAAAATGACAGCGACCGCTTTCAGCCCAATCGCTACTTTGACCCGACAGAGCAAAACGTTCTCACCGCCGTCACCAATACTTTTGATACGCCCACGGATATTGATATACTGACTGCCAAAGTGGATTTTGAAGAAAATCTATGGGGTGGTGTTTTGGGCATTGGGTCTAAAGTGGTGAGCATTGTTTCGGACAATACATTTTTGGTGTATAATTTTGATGAAACCACGAATACAGAAACGCGCATCGACGAATTATCCAACTTATTTGAATATACCGAAAATGTCTATGCAGGGTACATCAATTTTGCTAGATCATTATCAGAAACAGTTCAGTTTTCTGCCGGACTTCGCGCCGAGCAAACGGATGCGCAAGGACTGTTGAGTGTCTTTCAAGCCGGACTGGAAGAAGATCCGGTGGACTTGAATTATTTGAGTTGGTTTCCAAGTGCCGGACTGACTTGGCAAGTCGATGAAACGAATGTGTTGTCTTTGAACTACGGACGCCGGATCAATCGACCTGATTATAATGTCCTCAATCCATTCAATGACAAGCAAAGCGAAATCTCTTTCAGCAAAGGCAATCCATTTTTGCAACCCGAAATCGTCAACAATGTAGAAATAGGATATACGTTGGCTTCACTGTACAACTTCAAATTGGCGTATAGCAAAACGACCGATCAGATCACAAGACTCATCGCGCCCGACGAAGACGATCCACGCGCCAATTTCATCACTTGGGAAAATCTGGCAGAGCAAACCACGATTAGTTTCAATGCGAGCGCGCCCATTCAAGTCACACCCAAATGGAATGCATACATCAATTTGAATGCCTTTCATCTAGACAATCAAGCCGATTATGGCGAAGGTGCCATCGTCGATGTTCAAGCTTTCAGCTACACCATTTTTCAGCAAAGTACCATTGATCTGCCGTGGCAGTTGCAAGGTGAGATTTCGGGTTACTTCAGCGGACCTGGTGTTTGGGGTGGTGTCTTCCGCTACGAGAGCAACTGGAGCTTGAATTTAGGCTTGCAGCGTCGCTTTTTGAACGACCAACTCAACGTACGACTCAGCGCAGACGATCTATTTTTCCAGACCGGATGGGACGGCGAATCGGAGTTCAATGGCTTGCGTGCCGTCGGTAGCGGACGCTGGGATAGTCGAAGAGCGAGCTTGAGTTTGAGCTACAATTTTGGAAATCAAAATATAAAATCGCGTCGCCGCAAAACTGGTTTGGAGCAAGAAGCTGGGCGAGTGGGCAGTTGAGTCTATTCTTTCAACAATTCTTCCGGCACAAACAAATAAATGACCGCATTGCGCTCACCTTCTTCGACCACTTTTTTGACTGTCCCTTCCAGCAAGATGGGGTCGATTTTTTTAGAATAGACACGGATCATGTCTTTCAGAAATTGTCCGCGTAGATTGGGTAAGTCGCTATTGGTGAAGCGTGTTTTGGAGATGGTTTTCTGAGTAGCTTTCGCCCCAAAACGATCTGTATCGGTATTGTAGGGAAGCACATCAACAGCGCTGTATACATAGTTATCATCTAGCTGTCCGCTAAAGGTACTTTGACCTGCCAAATCCGCACTGCCCTGAATGAATACTTTGATTTTCTGCTGATCGGTCTGTTTGAGCGTATGCAAAGCTTCCGTTACAAAAGCACCGATGACCGAGCCATATTGATCGCGAAAATCGGATTTTTTCATAAAGTACTCGCCCGGTCCGAACAGTAGTTTGACATTCTTGTCAGCATCTTTAAGGCGTACCTGAAAGTAGCGACCGCGATAGCCTTCCACTACTTCATCATCTGGGTGAAAGACCGCATCCCAATATTGGCGTTCCACTTCAAAATTTTCCGACCATTCTTCTATGCTGACCGGATTGAGTTGTACGTCTTCATTGCCATATTCGGCTTTGATAGCAGCTTCTTTTTGTGCCAAAGTAGGGCGAGTCGTTGCTGCTTGAGCTTCGGTTTCGATGGCGGTTGTTTCGGTATCCAGTGTTTCGGTATCTTGTTGGAGTGCTTCAAATTCTTGCTGGAGTTGATTTTTGGTTGCTTCCAATGCCTCGATCTGTTGCAATAAGTCGGCAGCTTTCTGTTCTTCTTGGCTGAGGTCATCTTGAAACTGAGCAGCACGATTGGCAGCGGCAGTCACTTCCGATTTCAGTGTCTTCAGTATCTTTTTGGGATTTTTACTGAGCTTTTCTTGAAGCGACTGCTTTTGTGTGACCAAATCATTCATTTGATCTTTTAGTCCTTCTACTGTTGCTTGTCTGTTTTGAATATTGTTTTGCGTCTTTTTAGCTTTACTCGCCAAATTGTCAAATTGCTTTTTCACGCGCTGACCACGACTCAGCAAATCTTTTCCCTTCTGCGTCAAGTTTTTCAATTTGCCGAGCAGTCCAGTATCCGGTAGATTTTGTGCTTTGTCCAGCAAATTACCCACTTTCCCCAACTTTGTAATTAGTCCTAAAGGTACGGGCACGAAAGCATCTACGATAGGGATGACATCTTCTAAGAAACTGACGAGTTTGTTGGCTTTGGTGGAGGCGGTTTTGAGCTGGGTGGCAGTTCTGTCAATGGTTTGTAGCGCGACATTTTGGTCGATCAACTGCGCCACTTGATCTTTCAGTGCTGCAATTTGCTGATTGTCAGTCATTTGCTCCACTGCTTGCCGTTCTTTTTCTTTTTGAACAAAAGCAGATGTTGGATTCCCTTCATTATCAAAATAGCCAAGTTGTTGCCCCAATTGCATATATGCCACAGGCAGTTCTGCAAGTTTCAATCCGGTTTGCTTCGTTACTTTTCGCACTTCTCCTCTGCATTGAAGTTCCATACGACGTTGTAGGTTGAGTCCTTTTCGGCTACTCTCAAAACCTTGCTCTACATAGTTGCTGATGACGCCATTCTGATCGATAAAAGTTTTGAAGTCAGCGTTTTTGATGTATTCATTGGCGAAAAAACTTTCGAGTTGATAGTGTCGAATACAGCTTTTGCCACCGACCTGAGAGGCGTTGCGTTTGACCTGCCAAGTGGCCTTGTTGGCGTAGGTCGTTTTGATTTGCTCGAATTGCAGATAAGCTTGTTGAATGCGTTCGGTACGTGCTTTTGAGTAAGTTGTTGTTTGCGTCGGTTGGTCTATGCTGATGTCAAAAAGCGCAGTCGGGCAGTCATTGTCTTCACAAATGTTGTCCGTATTATTTTGTGCGTAGAGTAGGGGAGCGGCGAGTAGAAAAAGTACAATCAGTGTTGGTTTCATTGTTTAAATTTTAGTGTCAAAAGGTTGTGGAGACTGTCGAAAGTTAAGCCATTCTGCCCATTTGTCGATCATTTTCTAGCTTCGATGTTCTGAATAGCTATGTTTTTGTTCTGAATGGCAAATTGAAAAGCAAAATGAAAGAAATTGTCAGCTGTATATAGATAGTTACACACAAAAATCGTACCTTTGCGCTCCTTTAGGGTAGATCAGTCCGTTTCCGGTCGCTTTCATCCTACGGTTATATGAATTTCATTTAAACTTACTATACTCGATGGCAAATCATAAATCATCAAAGAAAAGAATGCGTCAAGACGCGAAGAAGCGTTTACAAAACAGATATTACAAGAAAACAACTCGTACAGCGATCAAGAAATTGCGCGAGATGGAAGACAAAGCAGAAGCTGAAAAATTCTTCCCTAAAGTCGTGAGCATGATCGACAAACTGGCAAAAAGAAGAACTTGGCATCCCAATAAAGCGAGCAATCTAAAAAGTAAATTGGCGCGCCACATCAACAAAATGGGTCAAGAGGCATAAAGCAGACTTCGGACGCTAGACTATAAACAGTAGTAAATGGTTTCCGTCTACCCAAGTCCAAAAGCGTTTTCGTCACTTTCCTTTTGTTCTACTTTCCTTTGAGCAAGGTAAAGCCATTGATGGAAGAGCATATCGGTCATGTACTGATATGCTCTTTTCTTGTTTTATGCTGAAGCTTTCTTTCTACACCTATAGCGACATATACACCTCTACGTACACAGAAACCCTCTCAGGCGACCCTAATGACTACCCGTACAACGGCAAAGAACTGGATGATGACTTTGGATTGGGATGGATGGATTATGGGGCGCGGATGTATGATGCTGGGATTGGAAGATGGAATGGGGTGTATCCGTTGGCGGAACTCTATCAGCCTTATTCATCCTACAGTTATGTCCTCAATAGACCAATAAATGCAATTGATCCAAACAGTAACCTAGTGATCTTTATCAATGGCAATCACTTTGGTTCAGGAGCTACAGGCTGTAAGAATACATTTCATGTTTATAAAAAAGGTGGAAATTGGCAAGGAACATCTGATTATTGGGGTTCTTTTGATGATAAAGTAATGAGTCATTTAAACGACGACAATGCTATTAATAGAGATGGTAGTCACGGAGGTAATCATCCTGATTTCACAAATCCAGCTTCTTCTGCTTCTTTCAGAATCAAAGATGGATATGAACAAGGACTGATAGATGCTGAAAAAATTATAGAATCAATAAAAAACAAAGATGGAGATATAGTTGAAACAATCAAAGTGGTTACTCATAGTATGGGAAGAGCATTTGGTAAAGGATATATAAAGGCTCTACTGGATTACATTGAAAACAATAATATTGAGGGTGTTATTATTGAATTCATTGCAGACTTTGCTCCTTTTCAACCTAAAAAACAATCATGGTCTGTTTCTGATATTCCATTGTATCATTTTTCAAACGAGTACGACAATGTTGCAAACAATAGGTTTTGGGTAGTCCCTATTCACCGATAACAGGAGCATCATATATTGAAAATGATAAAGATGAGTCAAAGGGACACAGTATTTTCGATTTTGTTGATAAAATCAAAAAGTTACCTCAAGGCTCTTACAAAGTAGAAAATGGAAAGATAATTAAAGACGAAAATTAATCTTATGAAGGCAAATCCTATAACACTGATGTTAGTATGGCTTATTATTTTAATATTGGGGTTCATGTGCTCCATATTATATGAGGTGTTCTTTTCTGTAGGAGGTGAACAAATACCGATGCGCTATATTGGAAGTGCTATTCCTACATTTATAGGTGGAGTCATTTTGATTTGTCTTACTAGCCTATTCTTTTTTCGCGAATGGACGAAGAAAAATTGGTATATAATATTAGGCATTTTAATAGCTTGCAGTCTCTTCCTATTCAGATGAATCTTGATTTCCCCTGCTCGCGCCGCATATAAGACAAGTTGCTCGTGCGAGTTTGCAACTCGTCACGCTATTTCTATCAATTTGTAATTGGTGTTACTTGAGACATCCATCTACTTTTTGAAACGAAAAAATAAATATCAAAAGCCACTAGCCACATTCAAAACTATGTCCGCCTTAACTTGTCCTGACGTTCGGGAGGCGTGAACCACTATAAACAAAGGCAAAAACATGAAAGTAATCAACCAACTCAAGACCTTGAGTCGAGTAGACGGTCTCATCCGCAGAAAAGCTACCGGCACCGCCACTCAACTCGCCAATCGCCTTCAAGTCTCTCACCGCACCGCGACTCGACTGCTCGAAGAACTGCGCTGGCTAGATGCACCCATTCAGTACTGCTCGAAGCGACGGACGTATTACTATAATAGTGAGTTTGATTTTGGGCAGCGGTTGTTGGAGGAGCTTTGAAGGACTATAGATGTGTGGCAGGATTAAGGTTTTAGATGATAAATGGGGATAATTCGCCAAAATTCAAGATTTCATACTATATTGGGAGTCATCATTCACTAAAACCTATTCTCCATGCTCAAGGAATTTAAGGATTTTGCCATGAAAGGCAACCTTGTTGATATCGCTGTTGCGTTTGTCATGGGTGCTGCCTTCAATCAAGTTGTGACTTCATTTACTGGGGGTATTGTTTCTCCACTAATTGGGATGCTATTTGATACGGATTTTACACAACTCAAGTATGTTATGAAAGAAGGTACAGTCAACGAAGCTGGAGAGATCGTCGGTGAAATTGCTTTGCTGTACGGTGCATTTTTAACGGCTGTGTTGGATTTCATCATCGTTGCTTTCGTGATGTTTATGCTCGTCAAAGGCATCAACAACATGAAGAAAAAAGAAGAGGAAGCTCCTGCTGCTCCACCTGAGCCAAGCAAAGAAGAAGTGCTACTGACGCAGATCAGAGATTTATTGGCAAAACAACAGTAGCGTCCAATAGACTATTGGATATAAGAGGAGATGACAAGTGCCACTGTGCAGTTTGTCATCTCCTTTTTAGTTTCAGTAACATAGTTTAACTTTTTTCGTATGTGTGACTAAGACACTACAATATTGCTATTGCGGTAGCAATATGAATCGAGTTATTGGTAATATATTGATAAAAATTAATGTTTCATCGGCTCAGATGGCTGCTGTTATGGTTCAGCTTGTATCTTTGAGTCATTTGAAACCTCTTTGTGCTTTTCGTTTGATCTTCGGATCGGTCTGAAAAGGCATGATTAAGCTTGCTATGGTGGCAATTACATCCTCTTTCGCGCCCCAAAATGCTTCATCTGCATCTGCCTCCTCCTCTTGGGAAGAATGGCAGCCGCTGTATGAGGAATTGTTGTTGCGTACTATCAACAACCTACCATCCCTACAAATATGGATAGCTGATGTCAATCGTGTAGCCGCTAGCGCAGCCGAAACTTTCGCTTGGCGATACGTTCGTCTGACCACAGATACGACCGATGAAGCAGCCGTAAAAGCTTTTGAATACCACATCCAACAGATTCAGCCCAATTTAGAACATTATCGTTTTTTGCTCAATCAGAAGTTGCTCAAATCACCTTATCTTGATCAGTTGCCACCTACCTATCAGACGCACATTCAACTGCTACAAAAAGATGCTGAACTGTTTCGCACTGAAAATATAGAACGACATACCCAAGAACGACTTTTGGGGAAGCAGTATGGCAATTTGCTCGCAAATATCAGTATAGAGTGGGCAGGTGAGACCTATCCATTGCAAGCGAGTAGCCGACTACTAGAATCATCCGACCCTGTACAGCGCGAGGCAGTCTATAGACGTGTCGCTCAGCAATTTTATCAACAACAATCAACCTTCGAAGAGCTCTTCGATGACCTCCGTAATCTCAGGGGCGACATCGCCAAAACTGCCGACCACGATAACTATAGAAGCTATAAGTTTAAGCAATTGGCGCGATTTGACTATACGCCGGACGATTGTCTATCCTTTCATGACGCGATACGACAGGAAGTATTGCCACTGCTGACAAAAGTGCATGAGCGAAAATGTAAAGAACTGAATGTCAGTATGTTGCGACCTTGGGATATAACCGCAAGTCCTGAAGGCACAGCTCCTTTACAACCCATCCAATCCGACACTGATCTAGTACAAAAGTCCATACAAGTGCTGCGCGAAGTAGACACTTTTTTTGGAGACTGCATCAAGCAGATGTATGTGCGACAGCATCTGGACTTAGAGACTCGACCCAACAAACGTCCCGGCGGCTATCAGATGCCACTGCCTGTGACGGGCGTTCCATTTATATTTATGAATGCGAGTGGATCTGTGCAAGACCTCCGCACCTTCATGCACGAAAGCGGTCATGCTGCCCATTCTGTCGCTACTCATCACTTGCCATTGATGAGTTCCAAACATCCGCCTGTAGAAATTGCAGAACTGGCGGCGATGTCTATGGAATTGTTGTCGATGGACAAATGGCATATCTTCTTTGGTGATGAAAGTGAACTACGTCGTGCTCAAATTTGGCTACTAGAAAACATCTTGCAGTTATTGCCGTGGATTGCTGTCATTGATCGCTTTCAGCATTGGATATACATTCATCCTGAACACAGTAAGGCAGAACGCACGGCTTACTGGCTCTCGCTATTGCAGCAGTTCAAAACGCCTGTGATGAACTACGATGGACTGGAAGAAGAATTGTCCTGCATCTGGTATCGTCAGTTGCATTTATTTGAAGCTCCTTTCTATTATATCGAGTACGGCATTGCACAATTGGGCGCCATTGCAATTTGGAAAAATTATAAAGAAAAAGGGCAGGTAGCTGTAGATAATTACAAGCAGGCTTTGCAGCTAGGTTATACCCGTTCTATCAAAGAAGTCTACGAGCGAGCAGGTATCCAATTTGATTTTTCTGCGCCTTATTTGAGTGAACTGATCGCCTTCCTGAAAAGTGAGTTGACTGTGCTTTGGGCGGCAGCAGATTCGGAGTAGTCTACATCTTCATACTTTAAAACTTCCCATTAATTTTATATCTCTCCTTTAAAAAGTATCTTTGCGCGATATTTCTGATAACGATTAGTGTAGAAAGAGACAGATAGAACCAACGTAAACAAACAATTCATCTGTTCATTCGCTCCTTTATGTCCATCATATCATACAAGTAGCATCAATAAACAGTTTGCAGCAAGCGTTTCAGACATATCAACTCCACCCTCATGACCTGTGGTTGACTGCTCCCTCTGCACCACAGCCCTTGCTAAACGCGCCTGCGTTTCAAGCATTTCAAAACTACACATCATCCTCTTCAGCCAAGACTAACAATACTTCTCATTTATTCTATCACAACTATTTGTTACTTATGAAACTTAATGGTTTACTCAAGTACACCTTACTATTTGCTATGGTAATGGGGGCTCAATTGCTTTGGGCACAAGGAACGACCTCCGCACGAATCACCGGATCGGTGGTCGCGGATGGTGAAGCACTGATTGGTGCGACTGTTCTAGCCGTGCATACGCCGACCGGATTCGAGTACGGCACAACCACCAATGAAGAAGGACTTTTCACGCTCAACAATGTCAGCGTCGGTGGTCCTTATCTCATTACGGTTTCCTACACTGGCTTTGAAAGTCTGGAAGTCAGTGGACTTAGCCTAGGGCTGGGACAAACTGAAAATTTGCGTCTACAACTACGTGAATCGGTCACGGCACTACAAGAAGTCATCGTCACCGCAGGCGATCGTTTTGACGGTAATCAGACGGGTTCTGAAACCAAAATTTCGGAGGATGTCATCAGTGCGCTGCCGACTGCAGATCGTGGATTGAATGATTATCTGCGCATCACACCTCAGGCAGATGTTGCCAATAATGGTGCGACCAATAGCGGCGGTATCTCTTTCGCAGGTGTCAACAACCGTTTTAACGCGATCTTTATCGATGGTGCAGTCAACAATGACGTTTTTGGTCTAGCCAACTCCGGTACCAATGGTGGACAAGCAGGTATTTCGCCGATTTCGCCGGATGCGATTGAGCAGATTCAGGTGGTACTCGCACCTTATGATGTCACTCTAGGTGGTTTCGCAGGTGGTGGTATCAATGCCGTGACACGCAGCGGAACAAATGAGCTAGAAGGTTCAGCTTACTGGTTTACACGCAACGAAGACTTTGCCGGAAAGACACCGACTGATGTAGAAGGCATCGAACGAACAAAATTGGATGATTTCTCTGCCAATACCTTTGGTTTTCGTTTGGGAGGACCACTCATCAAGAACAAACTGTTTTTCTTTACGAACGTAGAAATTCAGCGTGATGAGCTACCGCGTCCTTTCGTTCAAAGCGAATACATCGGTGATGCAGATGCCAGCACATTGAATGCGATTCGTCAAAAATTGATTAATGACTTTGGGTACGATCCGGGTGGATTCGAGAACAATCCGCAGACCGTAGATGGCGAAAAAGTATTGGTCAAACTAGACTGGAACATCAATCAGAAGCATAAATTGACAGCTCGTCATAGTTATGTGAAAGGAACGACTGAAATTCATCCTGCACCTAGTGCCAGCCGTGTGGTTTTTGGTAATGTTGGTTATATTTTCCCTTCAACAACCAACTCTAGCGCGCTAGAATTGAAGAGTATTTTCAGCAATCAAGCTTCCAATAACTTAATCGTCGGTCTGACAACCGTACGCGACGAGCGCGATATTTTGGGTGATCCTTTTCCTCAAATTATCATGCCGGATGGTGCAGCGACAGTTGTCGTCGGAACAGATAATTTCTCTTACTCCAATGTCGTCAACCAAGATGTATTGACGATCACGAATAACTTCAACTTGTTCAAAGGTCGCCATAACTTGACTTTTGGTACGCATAATGAGTTCTTCCAAATTGAGAACTTATTTACGATCTTCTCGACACCTCGTTATCAGTATTTCTTCAATGGTGTCAACCGCTTCTTGGATGGCGAAAATGCTGATTTATTGCTGTTTGGTCACGAGCAAGCATTCGATGGCAAGGAGATTCGTTTGGGAGACGACGCGAGCAACCTAGGTCCATCATTTAATGCGATGCAGTTGGCATTTTATGCACAAGATGAGATTCAGATCAATCCTGATTTCAAACTGACAGCCGGTATCCGAGTCGATATTCCAATCTTCTCTGATGATCCTCCATTGAACAATACACAGTTCAATAACGAGACCGTTCCTTTGATCGAGCAATTCTACGATCTGAAAGGTGCACGAGCTAGTCAAGCACCTGCAACTCAGTTGATGTTCAGCCCAAGAATTGGTTTTAACTATGACGTGAGTGGTGACAAAACGACTCAATTACGTGGTGGTATTGGTATCTTCACAAGTCGTGTGCCTTGGGTTTGGCCGGGTGGTATGTTCATCCGTAATGGTCTGAACTCTGCATTCAATGTACAAGCAGGTGTCGGTCAGCAAGAGATTTTGGCAGAGCCACAACAATGGTTGGATAATTTGACAATTGATGATAGCCCTGCGGGTGATGTCGATTTATTCGCCGAAAACTTCCGTTATCCACAAATTTTGCGTGGTAGTATCGCTGCTGATCAAAAATTGCCTTGGGGTATGGAAGGAACATTGGAGTTCACGTACACCAAGACGTTGAACAATATGTTGGTCAAGCAAGTGAACATCAAGCCAAGTACAGCTACAATAGGTGGAGCAGACAACCGTCCGACATTTGATTTCTCTGATTTGGTCGATCCGACGTATCAAAACATCACATTGGTCGATAACACGAATGAAGGCTACACTTATAACGTGACTGCACAAGTGACGAAAGCTTTCTCTCAGAATACATTCTTGAATGTGGCGTACTCCTTCACGCGTGCAGAAGCCGTGGTAGACGGACGTGGTTTCATCAACAACACCAACTGGGAGAATATCCTAAGTGTGCAAGGCAACAACAATCCAATGCTGACGCGCTCTACTTTTGATGTTGGTTCTCGTTTGACGGCTTTCTTATCACACAAATTTGACTACTCGGACAATGCAGCGACGAGCATTTCCTTATTCTACACAGCGCGTTCTGGTCAGCCATACAGCTTTATCTACAATCAACCGATCTCGGATGTGGCACAGTCTGCTGGATACAATGATCTAGTGTATGTGCCAGCTAGTCAGTCTGAGATCAACTTGGTAGACGTCACAGATGCAGATGGAAATGTGGTGACTTCAGCAGCAGCACAGTGGCAAGCACTAGACAATTTCATCAACAACAATGAGTACTTGAGTGAGCGCAGAGGTGACTATGTAGAGCCAAACGAGATCCGTACGCCATTTGAGCACGTTGTAGACTTGAAGTTGATTCAAGACTTTACGTTGAGAACGAGCGGTGGTCAGGATCACAATTTCCAGTTGACGTTTGATATCTTCAACTTCACGAATCTATTGAATAAAGACTGGGGACGTCGCTACTTTGTTGGTGGCAATACTTTCCCGCTCATCGCAGCAAGTCGCAATGATGCAGGAGAAGTAGAATACAACTTCTCTGACCCGGGTAACACCTTCAACATTGTTCAGTCTGGTACGTATAGTGCGAGATGGATTGGACAATTGGGCTTGAGATATAGTTTCTAAGTCGTTTGCTAGGTCGTCGTTTGCTACGACAACCTAGCTTTTTTCTAGCAACGGAAATAAAAAAGCGAGAATAGTGCTGGGTGCATTGTTCTCGCTTTTTTAGTGGATTCTTACCTATCCATCCGTACCACCTTCGGCTTAAATATCCCCACAATATCGACCAGATCGACTTGGTGGCTCATCACTGCCTGAATGTCTTTATAGGCAAAAGGCACTTCATCCAAGCCACCGCCGATCAAAGTAACACCTTTTTCTTTGAGATGCGTTTTGAGGTCTCGGTAATTGAATTGCTTTTTAGCTTTGGTGCGCGAAAGTTGACGTCCTGCACCGTGAGAGGCAGATTGTAATGATAATGATTCGCCTTTGCCTTGTACGATATAAGCCGGAGCAGTCATTGACCCTGGAATGATACCCAATACTCCTTTCCCAGCAGGGGTCGCCCCTTTGCGATGAACGATGACATCACGACCATCAGCTAGTTGTTCTTTCCAGGCAAAATTATGGTGGTTTTCGACGCGTGCTAGGAGTTCGCTACCCAATGCTTCATGGACACGCTCATGGATGTGGCGATGACAAGCAGAAGCATAATCGCCTGCAAGACTCATCGCCTGCAAGACTCATCGCCTGCCAGTATTCCTGACCTTCTTCTGAGCCCAAAGACAGCCACGCCAAATGCTTGGCTTCTTGTGGCAGGCGACAGTTTTCCATCGCGATTTTGGTGTAGTGCTTGGCGATATTAGCGCCCAGTCCTCGCGAACCGGAATGCGTCAATAGAGCAATGTACTTTCCGGTAGCCAGACCTAGCGTATTGTCATCCGCTGACAACTCTAATATCCCAAACTCCACAAAGTGATTCCCAGAGCCGGATGACCCAATTTGCTGACGTGCCTTGGATTTTAGCTTTCTCAGTAGTGGAAGTTCGCCAAACAAAGAGCGGTGCAAGACTTCATCATCTCTAGGGTCATCAAAAGTGTCGAATCCAAAGCGGCTATTATCGGTCAGTATTTGCTGAAATTGCTCATTGTGAGTTATCAGTCGCTCACTAGGCAGATCAAAGACGCTCAACGCCATTCGACAGCCTATATCGACACCAACAGCATACGGAATGATCTCATTTTCAGTTGCCAATACGCCACCAATAGGTAGTCCATAGCCATAGTGCGCATCCGGCATCAATGCACCAGCTACTGTCACGGGCAGTCGCATGGCGGTACGCATTTGTTCTTTTGCACCTTCTTCGATTGCTGCTTCGCCGTAGATCGGAAAGTCAATAATTTCGCTACGTAGCTGCTGCACCGGATTTTCTTCTTCTCGTTTGATGAGTAGTTTCGCCAGACTACCCCAAATCTCGTCTTCCAAATACGATTCGGGTGCATCTTTGATGACTTTCAATAGCTTCAACACCTCTGCTTTTGGCTGCTTTTTGAAGTGCTTCATCGCAATACCAATCGCCACACCGACCGAACGTCCTTGCTCGTAGCCGATGGCGAGTAAGTCTTTACCCTTGAGTTTTAATTTTGCCATTTGATGGGTTCGTTGTTTGTTGGTGATACAGATTTTGGAGGGGAGAAGTTCCGTGTAGGATGGGAACGCGCTTGTCTGAGAATCGGGAGATTAAACGGATTTTACTGATTTCGCGGATTTTGTACCTCTAGCTTCTAAGCTTCTATCTCAATACCTCCATTAACCGATCAATATCTACTTCTTCATTGAACACATGCACCGAGATACGCACATGATCGCCACGCACAGAGACGTAGATGTTTTGGTCGAGTAAGCGTTGGCGGATTTGGTCGGCCTGTTCCATACTAGGAAGTTGGATGGAGAAAAGGTGATTGGAAAAATAATCGCCTTCGGCACAAAAGGTGAAGCGATCTTTGGCGAAAGACAGAAAGGGCTGAATCAACTTTCGCGCGTAGTTTTGGATGTGTTCGGGCTGCCAGTGGTGGATGTGCTGTAGGGCAGTTTTGAGAATGGGCATCAGAATGAAATTGGCAGTTTCGCCCATATTGTAACGGGCAGAACTGGGCAGATAATTGGGGTCGTAAGTGGAGAGAGAACTGAAGTTTTTGGCGTTGGTGCGGTTCATCCAACTTTCTTCTAGCGGTCGTCCTTGATCGAAACTATCATCCAAGTAAGCCAACCCCAAAGTGTATGTCCCCAACAGCCATTTGTAAGATGCACAAATCAAAGTGCTGATGTGACATTTTTGGACATCCATAGGCAGTGCGCCGACGGACTGTGTGCCATCAACTAAGAGCTTTGCGCCGACTTCTTGGCACCGTCGTCCTATGCTTTCTAGATCAAAGCGTAGTCCATTCATCCAATGAACAGAAGACAGCAAAACTACCGAAGTCTGAGCGTTGATGCGATCCAATATTTGTTCGTTCCAGCTACGTGCCATTTGCGCACCTTTTTCAGTTGGCGAAATGACGACGAGCTGTTGATTTTGATGGTCACACCAACGATGCAAAGCAAAATAGCCGCTCGGAAATTCATCTTTTACCGTGATGGCGTGTCCATTCGGCTTGCCCTGGAGGTTGTTGAGTGCCATCGCAAAGCCATAAGAAACAGACGGAATCAGGGAGATTTGACTCGCTTTGGCATGAATGATGTCGGCGTAGATCTGTCGTACTTCTTCTGCTGTACCAAAAAAATCGTCTACAGAAATATCGACCGGATTGCGCTCGCGGAGTAAAGCTCTCATGGCGGCTTCTTCTCCACTCTTGAGTAGAGGCGCTTTGTAAGCACAATTCAAATAGTGAAGATCGGGGCGAAGGCTAAAGTGTTGTTTTTGTGACTGCATGACGGTATCCATATTCTGTCATTTTATATTACGAACTCGAAAGATACATCAAAACTCAAAATAGCCACTTTTGATCTAGTAGCTCTAGTATATCAATTGCTTAATTAGACTAGCCTGTTTTTAACAGTAAATCCCTTGTCAGTATTAATGATTCCTTAGCAAATCGATATTGAACTTTGTGAAGGCTTCACTGTTTTTAAAATGATTATCTCTCTTCCAAAATTTACATCCATTTACGACTTCCAACCGTAATAATTATTGAAGCTTCATCGTTTTTCAACTATTTAAGAAGCTATTCCAGATCATTTTCTAGCCAAATTAACAAATTATGTATTTCACAGCAGAGCATCAGTTTTTCAGAGAGGGATTTCGAGATTTTTTGCAGCAAGAAGTCGTGCCGCATATTGAAAAGTGGGAAAAGACTGGAACGATTGACCGCTTTATCTGGGAGAAATTCGGGGAAATGGGCTACTTCGGCATCAACTATCCGGAGCAGTATGGCGGATTGGATTTGGACTTATTTTATACCGTCATTTTCTTGGAAGAAATGCAGCGCATCAATTCTGGTGGTTTTGCAGCCGCTATGTGGGCACATACCTATTTGGCGATGACCCACTTAAATGCAGAGGGCGACGAATATATCAAGCAAAAGTATTTAGTACCAAGCATCACGGGCGAAAAAATCGGGTGCTTATGTATCACAGAACCTTTTGCCGGGTCGGATGTATCGGGTATGCGTTCGACAGCAGTAAGGGAGGGCGATCACTACATCTTAAATGGCTCGAAGACCTTCATCACGAATGGTGTCTACAGTGATTATTTGGTGGTCTCTGCCAAGACAGATCCGAGTAAAGGTGGGAAAGGCATTAGCTTATTTGTGCTAGATCGAGATATGGAAGGCGTGAGTGCAGCGAAGTTGGACAAATTGGGCTGGAGAGCTTCGGATACCGCAGAGTTGGCATTCGATAATGTAAGAGTGCCTGTCGAAAATCTGCTAGGCGAAGAAAACGCTGGATTTGCTTATTTGATGCAGCATTTGGCTTTGGAACGACTGATTATGGGCATCAACGCTCACGCTCGTGCCGAATACGCCATTGAGTACACCTTACAATATATGTCCGAGCGAGAAGCTTTCGGTCAATCTTTGGATCGCTACCAATCACTGCGTCACCGCATTGCAGAAATGGCAACGGATGTCGAGATGATGAAGACCTTCAACTACCACACCATCGCTCGTCTGGATAAGGGCGAATATGTTGTCAAAGAAGCAAGTATGTCCAAATTGCGCTGTACTAAAGTTGCCGATGAGGTGATTTATGCTTGTTTACAATTTTTGGGCGGCTATGGTTATATGGAAGAATATCCGTTGGCGAGAATGCTGCGCGATAGTCGATTGGGACCTATTGGTGGCGGCACTTCTGAGATCATGAAAGAAATATTAGCGAAAATGATTATCGATGGAAAATCGTACCGTCCTCCGGTGGTCTTGAAAAGAGAAGGAGAGGCTGTTGGAGTTGCTTGATAGCTTTAGACGATAAAGGGTTGATTCAGAATTGCTATAAGTAGTTTGTTCCTACAGAGGACATCACAAGTAGCTATGAATAACAAAAGAGCGTGACTTCAGTCACGCTCTTTTTCATTATGAAATTTCTATTCTGACAAGAAAAGCGGAAAGCTTACGCTATTTTTTCGTCCTCGTCTTCCTCTTTGCTTTCTGCGATAATTGCCTCACCCGTTGGGATGTCATCCGCTTGAGCTACAGCATCTTCCGATACATCTCCTTCATTTGTGGCTTCCATCGTTTCTGCGATTTCTTCTTGAATAGCTTCCTCAGTGGTTTCCACTTCCTCTGCTTTCACTGCATCTACTGTAGCCGCTATTTCCTCTTTCACCGTTTCGCTGACTGTTGTCGCCTGCTCGGTGACTTCTTCTTTGACTGCTTCGGCTGTGTCTTTCGTTTGGGCAGTTGCCTCTTCTGCGGCTAGGGTAGCGGTTGCTTTAGCTTCTGCTGCTTGCTCGCTGACCGTTTCTTGAACGTTAGCGACACTCTCTTTTGCTTGCTCTTGGACAGCAGTTGCTTTGGCTTTCGCAGCATCGACTTGTTTGCTGACCGCTTCTTTGGCATCTGCCATTTTTTCTGAAGCTTGATCGGCTAATTTTTCGCCTCTAGCGCGCACCTGCTCTGCCGTTTCGCTGCTTACCTCTTTCATTTCGTCAAATGCTTCCTTCGCCTTTGCGCCTACTACAGATGCTACTGCTTTGAGTGTATCGGTAACATCTTCGACCGTTTCAGAAACCACTTCGCTTACCGCAGACATGAGCGTTTCTTCTTGTTTTGGTGCTTCCTTTTTCTGTTTAATGGCTTCGGCAGCCTTTTCTAAATCTGCAGCTTGCTCTTCCATTTCATTGGCAGCAGCAGCAGCTTGAGCATCTATTTTTGCCTTAGCTTCTTGTTTGGCAGCTTCCACTTTTTCGCGCTCGGCACGTTTGGCATCGCGTTCTGCTTGTTTTGCTTGCTGCCGCTCTATCTGTGCTTTGGTTTTATTCATATCTGCCAAACGTTCTTCTTTCGAGCGGATGCGCTCTTCGATCATTTGGACTTTGGCTTGGCGAATTTGTGCCTCTAGCTGACCGTCTGTTTTCGCAATTTTCCGTTCCTGAAACTTCAAGTCATCTTTATCACGGGCGATGGATTTTTCCATGCGCTGCATCGCTTGCATAAGACCTTGCATACGTCGATCTAGTCTTCCAGTCGCCGAATTGTCGCGATCTGTCTGTGGACCAAACCGTTTTTCTTTTACATTTTTAAAAGCAGCATCTAGTCGCTCCCATACTTTGCTACGATCTTCACGTGTAAACTTGGTTTCCTTAAATCGACGCTGCATTTTCTTTAGGTCTTCAAAGACAGTCGATAGGTGAGAGCCTTCTTCTATACGACCTTCTATTTCTTCGAGTTGAGTGCCGAAAGCAGTGGCAGCTTCTGTAGATTTTTTCTGAAAAGTCGCCTCCATGGAAGCACGTAGTTCTTTCAGTCGACTAAAGAGTTCATTGGTGTTTTTCTGTAGTTTATCGGCATGCTCACGGAACAAGTTTTGTTCTTTGATCTGTCCGCGTACTTTGTCCCAAAAGCCTTTTAGTTCCCCCCATACTTTGCTGTCGTACTGCGAAAGCTGTTGGATTTTTTCTTTCAAATCGTTTAGCTCTGCATCGTATACATCATGTAGCTTGGCAGAAAGGACGACAAAGTGCCATTCCGTCTGTGCGCGTGTCAGGAGATCATTGCGTTCTAGAGATAAACCTTCCGGAATGATGCGTTCTGTCACGGATAGCGGTTGCTCACTGTAGGTGTGCTCCTCCGGTATCGCCACTTCTTTCCCGTCTCGCCATTGTTGCATCATTGTATTTGCAAAATCATCCGTTGCGACTGTTTCTGGGAAGACATAAGTGCCTACCATGTTTGTTTCCGGCTTCAATTCAATAGCGACCAGCACGCGCTGCTCTTCTGCATTCTTTCCCCAAAGTACCAATTTAGTCTTCATTACTTAGTAGTATTTTCGTCAATATGAAACAAGTGAATCGTGTTCTTTGATCGTTGAGCGATCAGTAACTGTCTTAAATCCTATGTTTTGGAAGTTATTGCGATCAAATTAAGCACTAAATTAGGAAAAAAAGCAAATTACTTTTGGTTTAATGATTTTCTCTTGCGACCAATAGCTCTTGATGTATCGTTTTTCTTCTACTTGACCATAATTAAGAAAAAAGGAAGTCAATTTTTCCTAAAAATACCCATTTGCTACCGTTTCCTTAAATAATTCTGAATTTTATGCGTCTAATGAATCCGTCGGGTGTCAACTTACGTTCATTGCTATTGTTCCTTATATTCACGCCTTGTCCTACACACAACGCTTATTTTATACATTATGAGTTTAGAGAAAGCCAACATTCTTTTAGAAAAAATCAATTCGCTGCACAGAAATATTCTATCTGATGGCAGCCTGTCGAGCATAGAGCAAGATTTGATGAAAAGCTACATTCGTCAGTTGTACGAGTGCTATATGGACTTGCAAGATCAACCCAAAACAACACCGAAACCACAAGCTGCTTTTGAGACAGAAGTCATCCGAAAAAGTGCGACTGCCCCAAAACCTAAAGATACCTACAAACCACCGCGCATTATCGAAGTGCCGGACGAACCCATCGAGATTTCTATCGCTCCAGAGGTACAACCTACACCCAAACCTGAGCAAAGAACGCCGCCTACTCCGGCATACACACCACCTGCGCCACCAAGACAGGAAGTGCCTGCACTGAAAGTATCCAATGCAGCGAATGACGACATCAGCGAACTTTTTTCTATGAAAAAGGCAAAAGAATTGTCGGAAAAGCTGAGCGAAAGTCCTATTCGTGATTTGACGAAAGCCATCGCACTGAATGATAAATTGCTGTTTTCCAATGAATTGTTCGGCGGTGCACTGGTTACTTTCAATGAAGTGATCCGGACTTTGAATGATATGCCTAGCTGGTCAGCAGCAGAAGGATATTTGATGGAACTGGCGAGGCAGCACAACTGGACATCAGCTGCTAAAGTGCCCGCAGCGAAACCTTTTATTAAGCTAGTGAGAAGACGATTTGCTTGACTGTAAATTCTTTTTGCGTGAAAGTGCCTCCCTGACTTCACAGTGAGTACTGAACTTACATTTTTCAGGAACTGTTTCAGTGTTATCCGTTGCACTCGTACAACTGGATAACTATAAACATCTGAACAGTTGACATTAATGAAATTACATCTCTTCCTGCTTGCTTGCCTACTGATTTATGCCGCATCCACATCGGCGCAAAGTCAAGATACCATATCTGCTATCAACAATCGCTTGTTTGAATTGAGCTTTGGTCAAAAAATACTCTTCATTTCTGACAGTAAAGTCACTGAAATCAGGCAAGATGAGGCGATTGTTGTGCCTACGAGTTCAGTCTTGTTATTTGCTCAGTTTCGACCAGATAAGAAATTGCGCATTCCTGTTTTTTTCAATCTTCCAATAGAATCCAAAGAGTTTTTAGTCGATGGTGAAATCATCTCCGAGCGAGCGTCTCCTTCATTGGGGACAGGACTGGAATATGGCTTATTTGAAATTCCGATCAGCAATGTAGCTAAGCTGGAGTTTGAAGTCGGTTATATTTATAGTGTTCTATTCGATGAGAACCGAAAAATGCGCTCTTCACAATTACTGCTAAGCAGAATTAGGCTACAAAAAGGCGAAAACTTAATCATGTTTCTGGGCGGCAGTTACTCTCTGGATGTCGATTCTTATGGCATTTTGTTTGGCACAGGCACAGCTTTCTAAAGATTACTTCTTATCTTTCATTTGCTTCATCTCGAAAAGAAACAAAAGACATGCAGCCTACCATCACTCACCCAGTCCGTACTCACTCCACAAAACGACCTTATCCACATCGAGTGATTGGGCGATACATAGGAGAAGAAAAAGGACCGCTGTTTATTGTATTTGGAGCCATGCACGGCAATGAGCTAGCAGGTGTACAAGCTGTCCAGCAAGTACTATATTTACTGGAACAAGAAGCTGAAACCAATGCTGATTTCGTATTTAGTGGACAACTGATCGGTTTATATGGCAATTGGCGCGCTATGCAAGAAGGACAACGATACATCAAAAGAGACCTCAATCGTCAGTGGACTTCCCAAAATATAGCACGCATCCAACAGCTGGACTCGGAGACATTAGAAGCAGAAGATGCAGAGATACATGAGTTGTTGACTTGTCTATTACATGAGATTCAAACTTATCAGCCAGAAGAAATCGTTATATTAGATTTGCATACAACTTCTGCCCAAGGTGGTATTTTTTCCATCGTTTCGGAGGAGCTCAAAAGTTTACAGATCGCAGTGGACTTACACGCACCAGTCATCACTGGTATGATGCAAGGATTGGAGGGGACGAGTTTGCACTATTTTTCGACAGCACTTTTCAATATCCCTACGACGACTTTGGTCTTTGAATCTGGTCAGCACATAGAACCCGATTCTACCAAACGCGCTATTTCTGCTATCATTAGTTGCTTGCGCTCCATCCGATGTGTAGAAGCGTTTGTAGTGGAGTCAAGACACGACCATTTGTTGATCGAATATGCTCGTCCTTTGCCGAAAGTTACCGAATTGGTCTATATGCACCGCATCAGTGAGGAAGACCATTTTAAGATGAAGGCGGGTTTTAAAAACTTTGATCGAATTGAGAAAGGACAGCTCTTGGCAACAGACAAGAATGGTAAAATACTTTCCCCTACGGATGGTCTGATCTTGATGCCACTGTATCAACAACAAGGGGAGAATGGCTTTTTCATCGTTAAAGAAGTATATCATGGGGCGTATTAGTTAATTGTACTTGATCAGAACGAAAAAATAATAAACGTGAATAGAAGAAAATTCATTCAGCAAAGTGGACTGGCTGTGGCAGGGTCTACACTAAGTTTTCCCGTTATCGGTAGCTCATGGAGTAGCAATGATACGATTGGTCTGGGGATCATCGGGACAGGTAGTAGAGGGCAAGGATTGATGAAAACGATCAATAAGCATTTTCCTCAGTTCAAAATGGTTGCTGCTTGTGACATCATTCCATATAGAAGAGCGGAAGCAAAAGCTATAGCTGGCAATAAATGCAAAGTGTATACAGATCATCGTGCTTTGCTGGAAGATAAAAACGTGGAGGCGGTCATCATTGCATCGCCGCTTTTCACACATCACGCAATCGCTATGGATGCCGTTCTCGCAGACAAGCACGTTTATTGTGAGAAGACCATGACCATCCATATTCAAGAAACTTTTGAGCTAATCGAGCAAGTCAAAAAGAGCGATAAAGTATTTCAGGTGGGACATCAATATCGAAGTACGCCACTCTACTTTCAGATAGCAGACCTCATCAAAAACGGACAAATCGGTGAGGTAACGAGTATCTATGTGCAATGGAACAGAAATGGCGATTGGCGTAGAACAGTCAAAGATCCGAGATTCAAAAAAATGGAAAACTGGCGAATGTATCGCAATTGGTCAAGCGGATTGACTGCCGAGTTACATTCCCATCAGATCGACTATATCAATTCTATCTTCGATAGCTACCCAACTAGAGTGACGGGATTCGGAGGCATAGATTATTGGAAAGATGGTCGGGAGACCTTCGATAATGTGAATACGCTTTTCGAATATCCAAATGGCTTCAAAGTCAACTGTGTGTCATTGACTGCCAATGCTCATGAAGGCTACTACATGAAGTTTAGAGGAAGCAAAGGAACGATTGCGATGGATATGAATGATGCTTGGATTTACAATGAAGTGTCGCCCAAAGAAAAAGAAAAGTGGAAGGAAGTTGATGGGGTCAGTGGTGCTACTGAAGTCAAATGGAGACGTGGCGAAGCAGTCAAAATAGAACCCGAAGTACAGCGTGAAGGCTGGTTCAATACCCGATATGCACTTGACGAATTTCATAACTGCATTATGAACGGGAAAGTGCCTTATTCCAATGTCTATAACGGCGGCGGGACAGCCATCTGTGTGCGTATGGCTGTCGATGCGATGCGAAAAGGAACGATCGAACCGTGGTTGCCGGAGTATGACAAAGTGCTGCCGGCTGTGTAGCGAATAGTAAGGTCATCAGTCAATTATTCCGTCTTTATTTTAAATTTATTGGTGAGAAAGTGGATGCTTTCTTACACTTACCAAATACCTAATTCAACGTGAAACAACTATTTATTTTGAGCCTGAGTATCTGCTTGCTTTGGCAATGCGAAACTCCTACTTCTACCCAGACCGTAGCTGACGAAGACGGTTGGACAGATTTATTCAATGGTGAAGACCTGACCGGATTCAAGAAACTCAACGGTGAAGCAGACTATATCGTAAAAGACGGCGTCATCATTGGGACAACAAAACCAAATACGCCCAATACATTCATGGCAACCGAAAAAATGTATGGCGACTTCGCGCTAGAGCTGGAATATAGAGTCGACGATGCTATCAATTCCGGCATTCAAATTCGTAGTAATAGTTTGCCTGACTATCGCGAAGGGCGAGTCCACGGCTATCAAGTAGAAATCGATCCGTCTGATCGCGCTTACTCCGCAGGCATCTACGACGAAGCACGACGTGGGTGGTTGTATCCACTCTCTTTGAACGAAGAGGCGCGAGGTGCTTTCAAACACAATGACTGGAACAAAGTCTATGTCGAGTGCATCGATAATTCAATCAAGACATGGCTCAATGGTGTACCAACAGCTTATGTCATTGATGATATGACTGCAGAAGGATTTATCGCTTTGCAAGTACATTCCATCCGCGATGACAGTTTGGCGAATAAGACCATTGAGTGGAAAAACATCAAAATTAAGACGGAAAACATAGAGCCGAAAGCAGGTGATTTTCCCTATATCGTCAACCTAGTCGCCAATGACCTTTCCGAAGGTGAGCAAGAGAAAGGGTGGGAGCTAGCTTGGAACGGTGAAACGACCGAAGGCTGGCGTGGTGCGCACATGGAAGCTTTCCCGGAAAAAGGCTGGTCCGTAGATAATGGCGAATTGATCGTCGAAAAGTCCGGTGGAGGAGAAAGTGAAAATGGCGGTGACATCGTGACGGAAAAAGAATACAGTGCCTTTGAGTTTCAGACGGAATTCATGCTGACAGAAGGTGCAAATAGTGGCATCAAATATTTTGTGACGGAGGGTTATGATTTGGGCAAAGGGTCGGCTATCGGTCTGGAGTTTCAGATACTGCATGATGAGTTGCATCCCGATGCTAAAAACGGGCGTGATGGCAATAGAACACTAGGTTCGCTCTATGACCTCATCACGGCAGAAAAGGAGTCTAGATATGTCAAAAAGCCGGGCGAATGGAATCATGCGCGCGTCGTCGTCATGCCAGACAATACGGTACAGCATTGGCTGAATCATAAAAAAGTAGTCGAGTACAAAAAAGGCTCAGAGGACTTTATGGATTTGATAGAAATCAGCAAATACAAGGATTTTCAAGACTTTGGGCGTTGGGAGCAAGGACATATCTTGCTGCAAGATCATGGTGATCGAGTAGCGTTTCGCTCTATTAAAGTTCGGGAGCTATGATTTCTAGAAGTAGCTTTTTATAGTTTCATAAACTCGAAGTTCTTAGACTCAAAGAGATGACGTGTTTCCGAAATACGTCATCTCTTTCTTTTTACCTTTGCCGCATGGACATTTCTTCCTTTCTCGAAATTGCAGAACCTTACAAAGTCATCTTTCTAGACTCTTATGGCGTCGTCAAAAATCACCGTGGACTCATCGTCGGTGCTGATCAGATCATCGCTCAGTTGCGCAGTCAGGGCAAAGTCGTCCGCATACTCACCAATGACGCTTCTCGCTCCCCGCAGCGGCAAGCAGAGAAGTTTAAAAAGCTTGGATTTGAAGATATTGCTGGGGACGAAATCATCACATCCGGTATGATGGCACGACAGTTTTTGGAGGACAAAAGCATCAGTGGCAAGGTCGCTTATTTGGGCACACAAGCTTCTGCTCAATATATTTTGCACGCCAATAGAGAAGCTATTTCCGTCAGTCAGATTGATCTGGACGATAGCGATGATATAGGCGCATTTGTGTTTTTGGATGATGAAGGCTTTGACTGGAATTTTGACATCAACACCACCATCAATTTACTACGCCGCCGCAATATTCCCGTCATTGTCGCCAATTCTGACAAACTCTATCCAGTCGCCAAAAATGATGTAGCCGTCGCTACCGGTGGTATTGCACAATTAGTAGAAAGTATCCTCAATCGCCAATTTATCCACTTTGGAAAACCCGACGCACAAATGTTTATCTATGCTTTTGGACGCATACAGCAAGTAGGAGATTTCAAGAAAACAGATATTCTGATGGTAGGCGATACCTTGCATACAGATATTTTGGGCGGCAATAAATTTGGAATCTCGACTGCTCTGGTACTTACCGGAAACACACCGATTACACACGTAGACAACATGATTACTGCGACAGGAATTTTACCGGATTATATTTGCAGTTCTATTGTTTCTTAAAAGACATGAGATGCCAGATCGCTTCGCTTTGAGATGTGAGACTAGCTCATCTCTCAAATTAGCACAGAGCAACAAAACATTGTATCTCAAATACTTTGTAAAGTCAATATCTGTTCATGATTATTTCACGCGCCCACCAAATCATCCAAAATCACATCTCCGTTCAGGAAAAGATACTGCAAGATGATGTTTTGCTAGCCACTTTGGAGGGAGTGGTTCAGGTTGGCATTCAAACCTTTCAGCAAGATGGCAAGATTCTTTTTTGTGGCAATGGTGGCAGTGCTGCCGATGCACAACATATCGCTGCCGAACTCTCCGGTCGATTCTACATCAATCGCCCGCCACTTTTTGCAGAAGCTTTACACGTCAATTCTTCTTTCTTTACTGCTGTTTGTAATGATTATTCTTTTGAGGATGTGTATGCCAGAGCAGTAGAGGCGATGGGCAAAACAGGCGATACGTTGTTCTGTATTTCTACCTCTGGCAATTCTGAAAATGTCATCCGAGCAGCGAAGAAAGGGCGAGATTTAGGGATGACAGTTGTCGGGATGACTGGCGAAAGTGGTGGTAAATTGAAGGCGTACTGCGATCATTTACTGAACATTCCTTCTACAGATACGCCACGTATACAGGAAGGGCATATTTTGCTGGGGCATATTATTTGTGAGTTGGTGGAAGAGGCGTTGTTTTTTGCTCGTTCCTAAAAACAACAAAAGCAGTGCGACACCTCACACTGCTTTCATTGAATAAGAAAGTAAAATCGAAGCTTACTCCGCTTCCGCCAGACCGACGACGAAGCCGTTCATTCTGTGTTTACTTTTTAGTGCTTTTCGGTACGTATTCGCGGCTGCTTCCGTCTCGAATTGTCCGAGGATGACCTTGTATTGCGGCCCTTTGGCACTTGGTTCTATGCTGACCAAAATATCATCGAACCATTTTTTCTGTAGCATCGCGATTTGCTGCATGACATTGTCGTAGCTGCTGTAGCTGCCTACTTGCACACCGAAACCTTTCTTTTCCGGTTGCATCACTTGTATCTTGTATAAGCCATACTGCGTGTACTGTCCGCGCAGCATTTTGGCATCCGAGATCGCGACTGTAGCTTCTGGACTCGCTCCTTTGGCGGTCGTCTCTGCACCTCTGGTAGCGATGCCGACTGGTGTTTCCTTTGTTTTTTCCTTTAGTCTTTTGGGCTGTGTCGTCGAGTAGCCGCTAGGTGTAGAGCGTGTCGATGTCGTCTTTGGTTTATCGACACTGGTTTTGGAAGCAACTTGTATTGGCTTAGCTTGCTTGGCATTCTTACCGACAACTTCTACTTTGACTTCTGCGACACCTGCCGAAACCATATCCAATCGCTGTGCTGCTGCTTTAGATAGATCGACGATGCGTCCCTTGATGAACGGTCCTCGGTCATTGATGCGGACGATGACGGACTTTTGATTGTCGAGTCGAGTCACCTTAACAAGTGTACCGAAGTCTAGGCTGTTGTGAGAAGCAGTCAGTTCTTGGTTGTTGTACAATTCGCCGCTGGCTGTTTTGAGCCCTTGAAAGCTATCCGCATAGTAAGAAGCCCGGCCAAATTCTTGAGCAGAAAGTGAAGTAGCTATACATAAGGTGAGCAAAAAAGAGAAGAGTTTCATAATAAGTGTTTAGTGAATAATGTGAGTAAATTTTAGATCTGTTATTCGCAATAGAAGGTTTCTTCCATTGAAAAAGTTCTATTTTAATCCTGTCATTAAAATTAGCTATCTGTTCCTTAAAACCTACTTTTTTGTTAACAAATTGTCTGCACTCATTCAATTTGTCGCTAAAAAGCATTTTTTACTCCTTCTATCAATAGCTCAAAAATCCCCAAAAGATTTACCGATGCTGATGTAACATTTGAAAGGTGAAAAGAGTATAAGAACGCATTTTGAGCGGTGAAGAACGGTACGTATTACGATTTATAACATATTAAAAATTAACATGTTACAGCGTTTTGTAATATCAAAAACCACTTCCTAAGCGAAAACTACCGCTTCCTTATTTGAGATAAAATTGTCGTCGTTAAAAACGGAGCTTTGACTACCTTTTGCGTAGAAGAAAACAGCCCTATTATTATCGCGTGTCCTTCAATCGGCTCACGTATAGAATTTCCCAGTTATATGAAATTTGAAAACTTCGACAACTCAACAAGTACACTATCACATCTCGTCGCTCAATATGAGTCCGACCTCCAAAATGGCGAATCTGCTTTTTTGGAAGAAGATGCTTTCCTAGAACTCGTCGACTATTACGATGAAGAGGGGCAGTTTGGCAAAGCCTTAGAGACGCTGACTCACGCTATTGCTTGCCATCCTTTTTGTACGCACTTATATCTACGCAAAGCACTATTGCTGATAGATGCGGGTAAAGCAAAAACAGCGTTGCGGACACTCATCAAAGCGGAAGCACTTGCGCCTCTATCAGAGGACGTTTTGTTGTTGCGATCTAAAGCCTACACAGCATTGGGAAGGTACGAAAATGCACTTTCCCTATTGAATAATTGCGAGTCTACTGTAAATGTCCTGCTGCAACGCGCTCAGATTTATGAGCAAGCGGAAGATCACAATGCGATGTTTGATGCACTTCAAGCGGCATTGAAACTCGACTGCACACATCCTGCGGCATTAGAAAAAATGTGGCTATGCACAGAACTCTCCAAAAAATATGAAGAAAGTCTAGTCCTCTACGATCAGCTTTTGGTACGTGATGCTTACTCGACGCGCACTTGGTACAATGTCGGTCAGATCCAAGCGTATCTGGGGCGATATGAAGAGGCGATAGAGTCCTTTGAGTACGCTTACTTGATCGACGAAGAGTTTGAGTTTGCTTATCGTGATCGGGCAGAGATGTGTTATGAACTGCGGTATTATAAAGAGGCATTGGCATCTTATGAAGAAATATTTGGCTTGTTCGAGCCGGACGCTGACCTCTATCTACGTGCTGGACAATGCCACTATCACTTAGGAGACATCCGAGCAGCGCGCAATCACTTGTTGCAAGCAGCTTTGCTAGATATGATGCAGGCAGAGGATATTTATTACTATCTAGGTCTATGTTATGCCGCAGAAGGAAGTCCCGAAAAGGCGATTGAATTTTACGAAAAGGCGATTGATATAGAGCCACATCGAGAGGAATACTACTTATCGTTGGCGCAAACGTATGAGTCCCTAGAGCAATGGGATTTGGCAGAAGAAAACTATCGCCTGGCAACAGACACCGCTCCTGAAAACAGAAATTATTGGTTTTGCCTCACCCAATTTTTGGTAAAAAGAGGACAAACTGCTGCTGCACTTGATGCCATAGAAGAAGCGAAGGATTTTATATTGTCGACGGACTGTAATGTATGTCATGTTGCTTTATTGATGATGACGCATCAGCAAGAAGCGGCTTTTGATCTATTTCATCGAACGCTGGAAGCAGCACCGGAAAGTGCTCGCTTTTTGTTTGAGTTACAGCCTGATTGGGCGTCACACGAGGTACTTTCTGCTATTGTTGCTTATCACAATGCCTAAACTCACCTATTTCACAAAAAAGAAATTTTGACAGCAAAGCCATGTTCTATTCGTAGCGCATGGCTTTTTTGCTGGCTGAAATTTGACCGATCATAGAAAAATCGCCTACAATTATCGAAAAGATGAGCACAAGATGTACCCATTCTGTAACTTGGGTGTTCAATAAATAACGATTTTTAACTGACAGACAATTTAAAGCAGACCCATGCAGAAGGATTTAAAGACTCTATTTGGCGAGATACACGGTTTGGACGAGAAAAGCTTGAACTTTTTGGTCAAAGCATTGGAGAAAAATAACCTACCCGGATTTGATTATATAGAATTTAAGCAGTCGCTCGGCAATTTACTCGCCATGGATATGGTGGAAGAAACGGCATTCAAGTCGGTATATGCGACCGCAGTCGCTGTGGGGCTGACGAAAGAAAAATTGCTCAAATCCGCCAAACACTATAAACAGATACTCAACAAAGAAAAAGATCAATTTGACGCTGCGCTCCAAAAGCAAATGGTACAGCGCGTAGAAGGAAAACTGAAAGAAGTAGAGAAACTAAAAGCGCAAATTGTAGAGTATCGCAAGAAGATAGCAGAGCTAGAAAACCGTATCCAAAAAGCGCAAGGCACGATTGATAATGCCGATGGTCAGATCAATGATGCCAAAGCCAAAATACAAGCGCGAGAAGAAGCGTTTCAGTTTACTTATCAGAGTGTCTTCAACCAAATCGATCAGGATATTGAAAACATTCAGCAATATTTGTAAATTGCGTAGGTCGAATCATACATTATTAATAGACGTAAACGAGCGATTTTGATTCGCTTTCAAAAAATAGACAGTCATTTATGGCAGATGTAGTTCAATTTTCAGACCCATCAGGCAAAAAGAAATCTTTCTGGTCTCGTCCGGAGGGTGTCACCGGCATGATTTTCATGGGCGGTGTTGCCGTCGGTGTTGGATATTTATTAGTCACCTTTGGCGCAGCTATTTTGCAGGCGTTGACCACCACGATTGGTATTGCTGTTGCGCTAGGCGTATTGGCATTGTTGATTTATATGGTGCTCGATCCTAGAATGCGCACATTAGTTTGGTATATGTATAAAAGTGTAATGCGAGGCATCACAGGCATCTTTGTGACGCTCGACCCGATTGGGATATTGAAAAATTATATCTCTGATCTAGAAGACAATTTGCGCAAAATGAGTAAGCAGATCGGTGTCCTGCGTGGACAGATGCGGAAGCTCCAAAACATCGTCGCAAAGAACAAAAAAGACATTGACCTGAACCTGAAAATGGCAAGTCGGGCGCGTGATCAGAACAAGCAGCAGCAGATGATACTGTCATCACGAAAAGCAGCTCGTCTGAAAGAAAGCAACGAAAAGTATACGGCGCTATACAACCGGATGGAAGTCATGCACCGCATCCTCGCTAAGATGTATTCCAATTCGGAAATCTTGCTAGAAGATACCCGCGATCAAGTGGCGGTCAAAGAGCAAGAGCGCAAAGCGATACGCACTTCTCACTCTGCCATGAAGTCAGCTATGAGTGTGATCTCCGGCGATCCAGACAAGCGTGAGATGTTTGACCGTGCGATGGAGGCTGTAGCAGATGATGTCGCCAATAAAGTAGGTGAAATGGAGCGTTTCATGGAAATGTCGGCTAACTTTATGGACTCTGTCGATCTGCAAAACGGAGTTTTCGAGGAAGAAGGTCTGCGGATGTTGGAGAAATGGGAAGAGGAAAGTACTCTGCTGCTGATGGGTGATAATGCGTCCAGTAATATGCTGGATGCCGGATTGGATTCTGGTACATTGGATTTGAATCAGCCCATGTCGCGACCGGAAAAACAGACACGCAGTAATAATAAGAGCGACAACAACTACGATACTTTCTTTGAGTAGTGTTGTAGTTTACTGAAGATATTGAAAAGGCTTTTCTCTGCTTTTGGGGAAAGCCTTTTTTGCGTAACAGGAATGGGCTATGAAATACTTACTATTATTACTCATTTTCTTTCACTCTTGCAACGATCAAGAGCAACAAAGCCAAGAGATTTCTAGCTCCGAAGAGCCAGAGAAAGTTATTCAACATTCAGAGAAGCAAGAAAATCTTGATCTTCTAACTATTGAATCGGTAGTTGATACTTTGATAGAAGACTTTGAGCCAGAAATTGCTGTAAATTCTATTGAACTACTCCATCCAAATTCAGTACTTGAATTAGGCAAAGATCTGAAACCAATGGAGCGACCACAAGTCAGCGAATTTCCTCATGTCATCTTGCTGAATCAATCAAGACAAGAAATGTTGAAGTTGATTTTTTATTACGGAAGTCTAAAGAATGCTTTCAGTGAATTTGAACTGACTGTAGCTGATGAAGAATATCCAAATGCAGTCGTTTTGGAGGATGACTATTTTGAGTCAGGTAGAGGTCTGAGACTTGAAATGTCAGAAGCACAAGTGAAAGCTATATTGGGCGAGCCTAATGTATCACTCAAAGATGGATTACGATATCGACTAGTAGATGAGCATACGGATGATTCAGATTTTCTAGCAGCATACAATTATCCTTCTTACTATATCGACGCGACTTTCGTAAATGACAAACTGGAGAAGTACAGGTTCGGATTTGATTATCCGTAAATCTGTCTCACGACAACTTCTCATAAGCAGTCGCAAACGCCTTCATCTGCTCAATCAACGGCAGCGCAGCTCTTCCTTTCTCCGTCAAACTATATTCCACATGCGGCGGCTGCTCTTGAAAGTCATGTCGGTCGACTAATTGTTGAATGACCAACGTCTTCAATTCCTGAATCAGCATTTTTTCACTGATGTCAGGAATGCAACGCTTCAATTCCGATGTGCGTAGCCCATCATTTCTGAGCTGAAAGAGAATCAGTAATTTCCATTTGCCGCCCAGCAATTCCATAGTCGTCCGAATGGGGCAGCGCGATGTTACCGCAATACTTTTTTCCATAGTCTGAGTTCAATAATAAATTACCACATTGAGTTTTGGGAGATCGTTCAAAAGTCGCTATTTACAATACGCTCTCTTTTGAACGATCTCCCAACAGTGGCAATTTGTTTATTTCATATTGTATACTCACCAAAAGGTTAGTGCACTTTTCTAAACGTAGATCGTTGCTCAAAGGTTTACCTTGAAAATTGCTACTTTCTATATGCAACACAAGCTTATCTATGTCTACGACGCCCTCTGCGGATGGTGTTACGGTTTTTCACCTGCCATTCAAGCTTTTGCGAAACAACATCAATCTGAGCTAGCGGTAGAAGTCATCTCAGGTGGCATGATTACCGGAGAAAGAATCGGTCCGATTGGTGAGGTCGCTTCCTATATCAAATGGGCGTACAAAGAAGTGGAAGAGCGAACGGGTGTCACCTTTGGCAGTACATTTTTAGAGGATGTTCTGGAGGAGGGAAGTGCCATTTTTACTTCCATACCACCTGCGATTGCTCTTTCCATATTCAAAACCAAGCAACCGGAACAGCAGTTGGCTTTTGCAGCTCGCTTGCAAAAGGCAATTTACTACGATGGCATTCGACCGAAAGATATAGGTGCTTATGCGGCACTAGTGGAAGAATTTGGATGGGAAAAAGCAGATTTTCAAGAAGCGATGGCAGATGAAAAGTATTTGCGTCAAGTGGAAGAAGAGTTCTATTGGACAAAGCAATTCGGGGTAACTGGTTTTCCGGCTGTTTTTGTAGAGTCTAATGAAAAGCTTTACGCTATCGCTAAAGGCGCAGTCCCATTAGATCATCTCAATCATAATTTTCAACGCGTAAAAGATCATATCAATGAGTAAAATAATCGCTCTTCTCGGAGCTAGCGGTCAGACCGGACAAGCCTTTTTGGAGAAAGCTTTAGATGCAGGTCATACGATCAAAGCACTGGCACGTACACCTGAAAAAATCAAACAATCACATCCACAACTGACTGTCTTGCAAGGAGATGTGCTCAATCAGCAAGATGTCGATCAACTTGTCGCAGATACAGACATAGTCGTCAGTCTTTTTGGACATGTCAAAGGATCGCCGGAGCATCTACAGACCAATGGAACCAAAAACATCATCGCAGCGATGAAAAAATACGGTATTCGTAGAATCATTTCGTTGTCTGGGGGCGGACTGCCTTATCCTGAAAAAGATGAACCTAAATTCGCGGACAAAATGATTCGGTTCATCATGAAAGTTGCTGTCCCAAAAGTCCTCAACGATGCCATTGACCATCATAAAGTATTGGCAGCGAGCGGACTGGACTGGACGATTGTACGCGGTCCTCGACTCACCAATGATGCAGAAAAAGGAGCTTACCGAGTCGGCTGGGTCGGCGTAAATGCTGGAACGAAAATCAGTCGAGCAGATTTGGCAGATTTTACTTTGAAACAAGTCGAATCAGAGGAGTTTGTGGAGGATATGCCGTTTGTGAGCTACTGATGTTCGTGGAAATTTGATCGCTAGCCACTAGTGGTCTCCAAAATAAAACTTCTGTGAATAAAGTCTCATATTTTGAGTGCAAAGCAGCGCTCTTGATATTGCTTTGCATTTTTTAGTGCCAGATGGATGAAACGTCCATAATTGAAGGGACATCAAAACACCATTGGCATCACAAAATAGGCGAGAATAGTCAGTAAAATCACTGATACGATATTTAGAATGATTCCCGCTTTTGCCATATCCATCACTTGAATGTGTCCGCTAGCAAACACAATGGCATTCGGTGGCGTAGCCATGGGTAGCATAAAAGCACAGCTGGCAGCCAAAGTAGTAGGAATAAGTATTTGGAGTAGTGGAATATTGATTTGAACCGCTAAACCTGCGATCAGTGGAGAGAGTACTGTGACTAGTGGCAAATTACCAATTAGTTCGGTCATAAACAGCACTAGCGCAATCAAAACCACAGTCATCAGAAGCAGTGACCAAGTGCTTTTGGAAGCAATAAAACTACCCACCATATCAACAATGCCAGCATTATCCAGAGCAGATGCCAGCGCAATGCCACCACCGAATAAGACCAAAATTCCCCATGGTAAACGGGACGTATCCAACCAACGTAGGGGAAATTTTCGCTTTTTGAAGTCAAAGGGAACAACAAAAATAAGCATGGCAGCGATCATTGCAATACTCGTATCGCTGAGCGACCAATCGAACCAATTATTCAAACTCGACCTCAGAATCCAGCTCAAGCCAGCTAAGAAAAAAATGACTGCGGTCAAGATTTCACTACGGTTCATTTTCCCCAATTTATCTAGTTCTATTTGTATCAGTTGCTCTGAATCATGCAATCTCCCCAATCCATTCGGATAAATGATTTTCACTAGAATTAGGTACGTCAAGCCCATCAAAACCAAGCAGAATGGCACACCAAATGACATCCATTTCGCAAAACTAATCTGAATGTTATATTGCTCTTCCAGCAGACCTATCACAAATACTGAAGGCGGCGTCCCTATAGGCGTAGCTGTCCCACCAATATTGGCAGCAAAAGCAATACCCAGCAAAATGGAGAGCGCAAATCGGCGGTCGTTCTTTGAGTAACCATCTTCATCATTGATGAGAAGTTGGATAACAGATGTAGCAATCGGAAGCATCACAACCGTGCTGGCTGTGTTGGAAATCCACATACTCAGTAGCGTCGTTGCCATCATGAAACCCAGTATAATGCCATCCGCTCTTGTTCCCGTCAGTTTCAGAATATTCAATGCAATGCGGCGGTGTAGATTGACCCGTTCTAGTGCGAGCGCAATGACGAATCCTCCGAAAAAGAGGTAAATCATGGGGTGCGCGTAGTGCGGTGTCACTTCTTTGATAGGTGTGATGCCCAACAGTGGAAAAAGGGTCAAGGGCAGCAATGCAGTGACTGCGATATGAGTGGCTTCTGTCATCCACCAGATTACCATCCAGAGCGTAATCCCCAGCAAAGTATCCACCTCAAAACCAAGAGCTGTATCCCCTGAATTGTCTACTAATGATAGTATATCAAAGTGGAGGAGCAAGAAAACAACTGGACCCAGCACAAGTCCAATATGTTTAGCTGAAAGGTAGTTGGACATCGTTTTTTGTTTTTCAAATAGATAATAGACTTGTTATGTCGTAACTGATTAGGACGAAGCAAATTTTATTTTGAACAAGGCAAAATTTTTCGGCATAGCCTAGCTACGACTAAAAATTTTAACGCAGAACAGAATAAAATTTGTCCGATGTAGTCAATCAAGATATGGCATAACAAGTCTAATGGCTAAATGGCGGTTGTAGCCGCTATTCACTGTTGAATGACTCGATTCGGAGTTATTACTGAAATAATAAACGCATTTGGGCAATACTTACCTTAACGAGTATGCTCTTTTATTCATATTGTCTTTGAAATTAGGTAAATGGGGTTGTAAGTACATTGTAGAAAATAATGCACTCATCGAAGTAGAGAATTCGAAGCTCATGTTACAAGTATCGTTCTGATTCATCGTTTTTAATGCAGTCGCATCGTCCTCCCGTTATACGGGACAAGCTTTTCAGAGCCTACCTCGTGAAGCGAGAAAACGGTACCTTGGAACAATTTTCGTGAGAATTAGGTCGTCACAGGATTTTTCAGCCTTAGCTTGTTTCCTTCCGGAAGCTTTCGGAATTGTGGATATTCAGGAGACTGAAACAACCTACTTATACCAATTTCAAAAACCAATTACGTATAAAAACGGATTCTTTCGAGCCTATTTTTCGTTGAAAAGCCTCGCCGACGCTAAGGCGTCTCCTGCATTTTTCGCCCCCGCAAGCGGGACAGGCTTCAACTAGACTCAAAATAACCTAGTTTTTATTTACGTACTTCATTATTAAATTTGGTATTACTCCAGCACCGTCGCTGAGTCCAGCGCGTCATACACTGCTTGATGCATCTGCGCCCTCAGGTTGTACTGTACCAGTTTCTTATTGTACTTGTCGGGATGGACACGATTGGTCAGCAGGACAAAAATCAGATTATGCTCCGGGTCAGCCCACACACAAGTTCCCGTAAATCCGGTATGCCCGAAAGTAGATGCCGAGGCAGCATACGCATAAGCAGGGCGTCTGCCTGGTTTACCCGAAGGTTTATCGAAGCCCAATCCCCTATGTACTTTGGGTTGCTTGGAGATGAATCGGTCTACGGTCGCCGGAGAGAAATATCGTTTGCCACCATAGCTTCCTCCATTGAGTAGCATTTGAAACAAAACCGCCAAGTCCTGCGCATTAGAGAACAATCCGGCATTGCCAGCGACGCCGCCGAGTAGAGCTGCTCCTTCATCGTGTACATGACCACGTAGGGTTTGTCTTCGCCAAGCGGTATCCTGAGTCGTTGGGACGATTTGTTGTGACTCGAACTGTCGGAGCGGCTGATAGGTCAAGTGTCGCAAGCCCAATGGTTGATAAATAGACTCATGAAGTAGTCGATCCAAAGGGCGTCCACTTTGTTCTTCGATGACTTTTTGAAGCAAGACAAAGTTCAAGTCGCTATAGCGATACGTACGGCGTTTGCTCGGTTTTACTTTGAATAAATCTTTCCATATACGAGCTTTGACTTGTTCGCTCAGATACATCCCATCGGCAACTTGGACAGAATAAGGAGAGAGCGGACGCGTGCAAAAAATGCTATCGCACTGGACACCATTGTCTTTAGCATAGTAGATGTATTTGGCAATAGGAATGTAAGATTGCAAGCCCGAAGTATGTGTCAGCAAATACCGCATTCGTGTATAGTAGAGCGCAGATTTGCCTGAAATATAGGTGCGAATAGGCGCATTCAAATCTAACAATTGCTTGTCGTACAAATGCATGGCTGCCAAAGTTGTCGCCGCTACTTTTGTGATAGAAGCCAAGTCGTATAAATCCGTCCGATCTACTTCTTGATAGCCATCATAACTGTGATGTCCAAATGCTTTATCGTAGATGATCTTGCCTTCCTTGACGACCATCAATTGTGCGCCCGGATAAGCACCGACACGTACGCCGCCTTCTGCTAGAATGTCTAGCTTTTGCAACTTCTCGCTAGCGATGCCTACCGACTCAGGTGTGGCGTGCGCCAGACGAGTGGCACTAATAAATTCACCTGCGCCCATCGGTAGATCGTAAGACAAACTGTCCGTCAATGTACCGATCAACTCGATGCCACCGAATAAAACTTGTGCAGCAATCGCTTCCGAAAACAAGGTGCGCTTTGGCATCTGTAGTAGCGTGACGGCTCGGCTGTAGTTGGTCAGTTGTTGGAGATCACTGAAGTTGACGACTAGAATACGATGCCGTTCGGCGATTTTATTGATGGCTAAAGCTATATTGACATCGGATAAATTAGCTGTAGCAGAAGGATCGACTAGAGCAATGAATACGCTATTTTTTTGTCCAATGGAGTCGGCGAGTTGGATGGCACTACTGGGGTTGACTTGTGCGTAGGAAGTAGCGTTGGCGTATTGGCGAAAATAGTAGTCGAAAGTAGAGTAGGGGAAATCGCCAAATTGTAGAATCTGAAAATCGTGTGCTAATAAATCCTGCACCGGGATGAGCGAATCCGTGTTTTGGAGTAAGACGATGGAGTCATTCAAATGTTGCCAGTCTATCTCAGGCAGTGGATGAGCCGCGTGAGCAACCATCTCTGCGAAAGCCGGGGCATTCGGAGTAGAGGGTATATCTTTCGGTTTGGAGAATACAAAATTAGACAAGATGACAATCCATATAAATATGTTCATAGGAGGTTAAATTAGCTCGTTTTTGTGTAAAAATTCATTTGGGTTTCAATAGAGGTCATTTTTTGAAAAAGCGCATAAAAATATTAGGTAACTCATTGGCAACAAGTTACTTAGCTATCTCAGCTTATCGACTCAACTAGGTATATAGATAATTTTAGGCTGGCAATTAGGCGACTACTATCCATTGTTAACTAGACAATACGTTTCTAACAAACTGATGGTAGCTGATCGCTTCATATTACTAACGCAAAATAGAAAAATCGTTACGTTGTGAAGGCGTTAATTTTAGTAGTGGTAGGATTTTTTTAGGAAAGGGTAGAAGCTGGGGGGGTGAGTTCAATAAAAAAGGGATACATCAAGCCCGCGATGCATCCCTTTTCAAATTTTCAAAATTCAGTAATTACTTAATGCCAGAAAACCACTTTTGGAACTGGTTTCCGAATAAGAAAACTGGTTCAGTTGATCCTTTGATCGCGCGTACCAAAGAAATGATCCAAGCGATCAAAACAACCAAAAACAACAAAGAAACCAAAATCGCTCCTATGCCTAAAGTCAATAAAGTAAAGACACTCCCGATAATGCTGAGTGCCACAGCCACTACTGAGATACCCAATGCTTGACGCAAGTGGAAAGCACTATATTCATTGCCTTCTTCATGCAACGCCAACAACGAAATCAAGAAACCAAAAATGGTGATGTAAGCAATAATAGCTGCTGTTTTTGAGTCATCATCCGCACGCGATTGCCATTTGGCGAGCCGTTTTTTCATACGCTCTACGCGCTTTTGTCGCTTTTCTGCTTTTTTTGCGGCTTTGCGCTGCTGTTTGCTATCTAGCACATCTACGACATAAGGCGTAGCGGCGGTTGCGTTTTGCGCTGTACTGGTCGTTTCCGTACTATTACGGACGAGCGGTGTAGCTTCTGCGGTAGGTGTAAATAAGAGTGCAACGAGCATCAACAGACTAGTTGTCAAAACAGTCCTCATAGTTTAAAAGTATTTAATGAGTTAATGAATAACAAATCACGAAGAAGCACATAGTGTACTTCTCCATTTCATCAAGCGATGATTGCTTGATTGAAATTTTTTAACGAGTGTACGAGAATTTGTTGCGAAGAGAATCCTAAATGGACTAGATGTGTCAGTTACAATGTTGTAGAGATAACTGCTGCAATGGATGGCGCAAATTTAATCTTTTTCTTCATATCACCTAATTGTGATGCCAATTGGCTGATTATTCTTTGATCATTCCTAGAATAAAAGGGTACATTATCAGTATTAGACTTGTTACGTCGCATCTCGATTGACTACAACGGGCAAATTTCATTCTGTTCTGTGTTAAAATTTTTAGCCGTAGCTATGCTATGCCGAAAAATTTTGCCTTATCCAAAATAAAATTTGCTCCGCTTCGCCATAATCAGCTACGACGCAACAAGTCTTTTATTTAAAGTATTGTTGTTGACGTATGAATCGTCCATGATTAAATCGTCATTAAAACACACAAAGGAATGACTATTTAATCGATGGTAAGAACCATCGATCATTAGGAAAAATAAAAACAGACAGATGAAATATCTATTCTTTCCTTTACTGATGACGGTATTCTCCTGCGATGCTCCAATAGAAACCGAAATCCAAGTACCGCCAACCTTGAAAAACGTTCTTTTCATCATCAGTGATGACCTGGCAACTCACGCCGTCGGTTGCTATGGCAATGATATCATCCGGACGCCCAATATTGATGCGCTTGCGGCTTCAGGTGTCCGATTCGAACGCGCTTACGCCAATTCGCCCATGTGTACACCTTCTCGTGCTACTTTGATGACGGGACTTTATCCGCATAATGTAGGTGTCACGTTGCTGAGAACGCCGTTGGCAGATAGTGCGTACACGTTGGCAGAACATCTAAAAAGTTATGACTTCTCGACTGGTATTTTTGGAAAAACACATTTCAATTCAGGTAAAAAACATGGCTTTGACACTTTAGTAGATCGTCATCATCATCGGGATTACTTGAAGAAATTGTCTGATATAGTTCTGACCGACACCGTTAGTCATAAAGTCCGTCCACCTTGGAAGCCCTTCCAAGACTCCGCCAATATCTGGCTCAATGCGGATGGCGCGACCTCAGGACGACCATTTGAGCATAGCGAAGGTACTTTTTTCGCCAATTCAGCCATCGACTTCATCAAGCGACATCAAGATGAGCGATTTTTGGCAGTTGCTAGCTTTTATGAGCCTCATTCGCCTTTCAACTTCCCAATAGAATATCAAGGTAAATATGACAAGGCTACTATTGATTTGCCCAAAACGAGTCAAGAAGACAATCGCTGGATACCTGCCATTTTCAGAGGTTTGACAGAGGAAGAAAAAGTGGGTATCACCCGTGCCTATTATAGCTCAGTCGAGTACATGGATCGAAATGTCGGGATGCTGTTGACTGCTTTGGAAGAGTTAGGTATTGCGGAAGAGACGCTGGTTGTTTTCGTTGGCGATCATGGCTATTTGTTGAATCATCATGGTCGATTTGAGAAGCACATGATGTGGGAAGAAGCAGTATGTACACCTCTGATTGTCAAAGGATTGAAAGAAAATATATCTATTGAACAGCCTGTAGAATTGGCTGATATAGTCCCCACGATCACAACAGCTTTGGCAGTAGAAGAAATGTCCAATTTACATGGAAAAGCATTACAACCTATCATCGACGATCCTGCTCAAACGCATCGAGATGCCATCTTTTCGGTCTACTATGTCGATAACAAAGCAATGGTGATACAGGACAATTGGAAGTACATTTTTACCTCTGGTAAACGCGATTTGGGAGATGGTTATGCGACTGGATTTGCACCTTCGAGCATTTTACATCGGCTGTACGATTTAGAAAATGATCCACAAGAGCGTCGAGATGTCGCTGCACTATCCGAAAATGCAGAGCGACTAACACAATTACAGCAACTGATGCTTGAAAAATTTAGGGTGACACATCCTTATGCTGCCACTATTTCCACAACTTTGAGCGTTGATGAACAGTTGAGTTTATTTTGTGAACCGCCTGAGCGGAGGGACGGATCAAGATAATAAATTGAATCGCTACAATTACTGTTTTGAAAACCGGATAAATTAAAGTGATGGAAAACTGGACTGATATAATCCCTTCTGTACTGAAAGCACCATATACCGTTTACAAAAACCGAAAATCCATCAATTATTGGTGGAAGCAATTGCAAGCTTATGCTGATTTTGGTAATACAAATATTGCTGTATTAGGGGTGGCAGGAACAGGAAAATCTGTTCTTACTTCTTGTTTGTATGGAGAAATCAATAATTTGAATTATAGTCTGCCACCAACTTCTAAACAAGTTGAAAATAGAGCTATTTCGTTAGGTGAGTGGACACATCTTTTTAGGGTGATTCCAGGGCAAGGAACAACTGTAAGAGCTAAGGGGTTAGAAGAGTCTTTGAATAAGAATAGTAGACTAAATGGGATAGTATATCTTGTTAACTTTGGCTATACTGAGCTCAGAAATGCTCAAGAAAGGAACAATCTCATTAGAAGTAAAGGATTGAAAAATATAAACGATATTAGACATTATAATCTTGAGATAGAGTTGTACGATTTTAGATATATCGCAAATAAAATTATTGAAAATCATACGCTTCGTCATAGCCCGACTTGGCTATGTATTGTTTGTAACAAAGCTGATCTATTCTTTAATGAAATAGAAAAAGCTCAGTCGTATTACGACATAAATGGATATAGTAAATTTAGCGATGAACTTAAACGAATTAGATCGTTTATTGGAAGTAATAGTATGGTAATAGAATCACTACCTGTATCTGCTTATCAAAAGTCTTTCGAGTGGAATAATATTTCTGTACCTTCACAGATAACTGAGGTAGAGCAAGCTTCTGCTCTGATTCAAAATTTAGTGCAGACATTATCAAATCTTACAGATTATGGACATTGAAATGGTAAAGACTGAAACAAATAAAGAAAAATCAATACAAGATTTTGATAAAATTATCAAGTTGACTGAAACAATCAACGATCGAGTCTACCTGCTGGAACAGAGAAAAATGAAACAACTTGTAATAGCTATAGCTTCGATAGCTTTGTCTATCGTCTGCATATTTTTTGTGATTGATTTTACTAAGGCTTACGGAGATGTATATGTAGCATTAGTCACTTATCTAGGATTGTTTACACTGATTACAGGTATTGTTGCTGTTTGCTGTGCTATCTTATTTTTGGTATTGCATTCAAAGACAGCTAAAGAAATTAAAAAAGAAGCTCTGGTTTTAGATGAATTGCATGGAGTAGTCGATGGTGCATTCAAATTCAATTTGACTGAAATGGATTCTCTTGAATCTACGTATTATCGACTGAGAATGAACAGATTAAAGTATTATTGAGGTATGATAAAGTTTAAGTTTGCCAATCAGTTTTTATCTATTTTATCTATAGGATTCTTCCTCACCTCTTGCGAAAAAGCCATCCTCCAAAACCCGTCCACAGAAGCAAAAGCCCTCTTCGACGAAGCTTGGCAATTCGCCGATCAAGAATATTCCTTCTTTGACTACAAAGGCATCGACTGGGAGGACGTACGTCAAGAATATGCACAGCGCATCAGCGATACGACCAATACAGTACAGCTTTTCGATATTATCGCCGAGATGCTCTATGAACTAGAAGATGGTCACGTCAACCTAGTTTCCTCTTTTGATCGCAGTCGCAACTGGCGATGGTTTTTGGATCATCCTGACAACTTCGATTATGATTTGCTGGAACGCAACTACTTTAAGGAGCGCGAACGATTCATCGGCTCGTTCACGGTCTTCGATTTTGAAGATGTCGGTTATATGCGATATAGCAGTTTTTCCTCTGCTGTGAGTAGCAGCAGTATGCTATTGATCTTAAATTTATTCAAAGATCATAAAGGCATCATCATCGACGTGCGCGAAAATGGTGGTGGCTCTATCGGCAATGTCTACAACATCGCCCAGCATTTTACAGACACAGAAGTGGTGGTCGGGCGAGAGCGATATCGCAACGGTTTTGAGCATGACGATTTTTCGGAATGGGAAGAACTTACTATAGAACCTTACGAACCCGAAGAGCCGCAAGACAGCGTCATTTATACTTTTACAAAACCAGTCGTGGTGCTTACAGATCGCTCTTCTTACAGTGCGTCTAGCTTCTTCGCTCAGTTCATGAAAGCCCTACCCAATGTGACGACCATAGGTGACTCAACAGGTGGCGGTGGTGGTGCGCCTTCTTTTACCGAATTGGCGAATGGCTGGGTCATCCGCGTTTCCAATACCCAATTTGCAGCTCCCGATGGATTTATCATCGAAAATGGCGTGCCAGCGGATATAGAAGTGGACTTGCGAGAAAGTGATCGTTCTAGAGGTGTCGATACGATATTGGAAGAGGCGTTGGAGTTTTTGCGGAAGCAGTAAATTATAGATTATGAGTTATGAATCATGTTCTATAAAACATAACTCATAGTTTATACTCCATAACCCATGAAAATTTTATTCCCTCAAAAACTCCAAATCTCCTTTCTTCGACAACTTCACAATCACCGAAGGATCATTCAACTGCTGCTCTTGTTGCCGATGAGAAACGATGAAGTCAACTCGCTTTTTCAGTCGCTCACTGACGGCAGTAAAGTTATTGGGAAAAGGTTCGTTGCTAATGTTAGCGGAAGTGGCGACAAGTGGTTTCCCAAATGACCGAATCAAGTAGCGACAATAGTCATCATGCGGTATACGAATACCTACGCTACCATCTTCCGAAATTGCATTGGCAGGTAAGTTTTTGGCACGATCATAGATGACGGTCATCGGGCGTTCATGATAGGCGATCAGCGTCTCGATTTTAGGATGGACGTGGTGTACATATTGCTTGAGCATGTCCACAGAATCGACTAGCAAGATAAACGGCTTGCTGCGATCTCGCTCTTTTACCTCATATACTTTTTCCACAGCGGAGGCATTACAAGCATCACACCCAACTCCCCAAATCGTATCCGTAGGAAACAATATCGTGCCGCCGGACTGTAAAGTATGAATGGCTTTTTCCAACTCATGGTCATACATCATGCTGATGGCTGCTTCTTGCATAGGCTATTTTATTATTCTCAGTGCTTAAAAACTTTCTATTCGATCTAACTATTGTACCAAAGCACTGAAAATCGAACTGTAAATAGGTATAGTTTTGAAAATCAATTACTTGTATAATGTAACGCACCATTTCGTCGTTTATGCAGTTCAACCCATAGAGAAATGACTCACCTAAGCACTTATTGACTATCGGAGACTAATCCGCTTTTTTTCGTGAAGTATACATCACACAAGCTCACTATTTTAATAGTGTGGCGAGCTCAATATCACCTGGAAAAAACGTGAAATAAATAAATTATCACTGTTGAGAAATGGTTGAAATGAGCGCGTATTGCAAATAGCGACGTTTCAACTCTTTATCAACATAACCTGTGATTATTTCTTATTGAACTCAGATTAAGACGCATGAACATTCGACACTACACACTACTCATCAGTTGGCTCTTCATTGGGCTGTTTTGGACACAAACTGCGCATAGCGCACACGTCATCGGAGGAGAAATTAGTTATGAATGTTTGGGCAAAACACCGGATGGCGCGAATGGACGCTATCTGATTACCATGCGTATTTTTAGAGACTGTCAGGGTGGGGGAGCGGATTTTGATTCTAATCCAGGTTCACCTTTTGAAGCGACAGTGACGATCTACTCAGAATTGAGTACGCTGCCTTTAGTTTTTAGTTTGGATGCTCCTACCATTACCATTATCGACCCGACTAGCGACCCTTGCTTTGATATTCCTGACAACATCTGTGTAGAAGAAGGGATCTATACTTTTGAGGCGGAACTACCCGTGATTGACGGAAGCTATCATATTGTCTATCAGCGTTGCTGTCGCAATCAAGCAGTGAGCAATATTCTAGATTCTGGGCTTACCGGAGCAACTTACACCACTGAAATGACTGCTGAGGCGCAGCAACTTTGTAGCAGCAGTCCTGCATTGGATAAATTGCCGCCCATTGCCGTTTGTGTCGATCTACCTCTTGCCTTTGATCTGTCTGCCAACGACCCAGATGGTGACTCTTTGGTGTACGAACTATGCGCACCTCTAGTAGGTGGCGGGACGGATACAGAGTTTTTTAACTCACCGGACGGAGTCGCTCCTAATCCCGATCTGCCGCCGCCTTATGATAGCGTTAGCTTTGCTACTAATATTTATAGTTCCACCAACCCACTTGGACGCATCGCTAATGCACGAATTGACTCGCGTACCGGACTTCTTACAGCTTCTCCACGCATCATGGGACAGTTTGTTGTCGCGATTTGCATTAGAGAATATAGAGATGGCGAATTGCTCAGTCTGACGCGGCGCGACTTCCATTTGAATGTCACCAGCTGTACCCCAAAAGTTATCGCCCAGATCGCCGCCGACTCCATCGTGCAAGAAAACGACGCTTTTTTCTTGAAAGCTTGTGGCTTAGAAAATATAGAACTCATCAACGAAAGCATAGAGCGTGACAACATCATGAACTACAGTTGGGAAGTGGACATCCAAGGCGATACACAGCGATTTGATTCCTGGAACTTAATATTGGATCTACCGGAATTGGGTGACTATAATGCCCGCTTGATTTTGAATCCCAACACCAGTTGCGGCGATACCGCCAATATTTTCATACAAGCTCGACCGGAAGTCAATGCTGACTTTGCCATGCTTTACGATACTTGTTTTGGCTCAGAAATTGTATTCCAAGATCAGTCCGAAGCAGCTAGTATGCAACTCAAGAGTTGGGAGTGGGATTTTGGAGACGGTACAAGTAGCATCAATCAAAATCCAACTCATACCTACGATTCTATCAATGTCTACAATGTGAAACTTAGCGTGACAGACATTAACGAATGTAGCGATACTATTATGAAAGAACTACCTTACTTCCCTATACCGCCATTGCTAGAAGTATCCACTAGCGAATTTTTGCTTTGCGTGCCCCAAGAAGTACAATTTACGACCCTCTCAGAACCTATAGACGAACGCTACGACATCGAATGGGACTTCGGAGATGGCAAGACGAGTAGCGAACTACAACCCACTTATCGCTATGAGACATCCGGTATATTTGATGTTAGTCTGAGTGTGATCGCACCCACAGGTTGCCGAGCCTTTAGTGCTTTTGATGAACTCATCACCGCTCGCGAAAGTCCCGATGTACAATTTACCTTCACGCCCGAAGTACCTAGCTTACAAGAACGGGAACTCACCATCACCAATACCACAACCGATGCAGATAGCTATGAATGGCTACTAAATGGAAGGCTCGAAAGTGAGTTGAGTGATCCGACCATTACCCTAGCAGATACCGGACTCTTTGAGCTACAATTGATCGCGCTCAACCAAAATGGCTGTACTGATACTTTGATACAGTTTATTGACATTCCACCGGAAGTTTTTGCCTACCTTCCCAATGCGTTTTCGCCCAATGGAGATGGTGTCAACGATGAGTTCCGGATCACCGGAATTTTGACCGAACTGCGCGACTATCAATTGCAAATTTGGGATAGATGGGGTAGTTTGTTATTCGAGAGTCGAGAACTAGAAATGCCTTGGGATGGCAAAACCCTAAGCAACGTCGATGCGCCCACGGGCGTCTACATATATAGCGTCTCTTTTATTGGCGCGCGCAATCAGTTGTACGAATACAGTGGCAGCCTTACGCTGATTCGCTGATGTTGGTATTTCACCTCAAATTTGATTTAGATGATAAGATGTATGACGGTATAGAAAAATGATGATAGCTATGCTCAAATGAATGTTATCTCAAGTTAAATACTTTGATGTATTATTCATTACAGTAGTAGTCTATCATCTACTATCTAACGTCTAAGATCTATACAGACAAACCTATGAAACGATTACTACTACTCTTAGGCTTATTTATCTTCCTCGCTGATGGACAAGCGCGCCACTTGATCGGTGGAGAGATTACTTACGAATGCCTCGGCATGGTCAATAGCGGTATGCGTTATAAATTCACGATGAGAATCTATCGAGATTGTGCTTGTACAAATTGTGCGCCTTTTGACGCACAGGCAGTATTAGGAGTCTATAGATGTCCGAAAGGCGACTGTGATGGACTATCGAGAAATAGAATTTATGACTCTTTCTTAGTACCTATATTGTCTCAACAATCGGTCGCGCCACCTAACTTTCCTTGTCTAGAAATACCACCCAATATCTGTGTAGAAGAAGCGGTCTATGAATGGGAACGTACCTTACCCATTTCAGAGGATAGTTACTACATCGTCCATCAGCGTTGCTGTAGAAATGAAACCATCACCAATATCTTCGATCCTGACGACCAGGGTTCATCTTACACCACCGTCATCACACCCGCAGCACAAGAGTCCTGCAACAGCAGTCCGAAATTCAAATCTTTCCCACCGACCGTCATTTGTGCAGAGCAACCGTTAGTATTCAATCATTCTGCGACAGATGCAGACGGCGATCAGCTAGTCTATGAATTTTGCGCCCCACTCACGGGTGGCGGGCAAGATGGCACAGGTGGTGTAGGTGGAGACCTCAATGGCTGTACAGGAGCTATCCCCAACCCGGCTTGTCCACCGCCTTACGAAACGGTGAGTTTCATTCAGCCTACTTATACGTTCCGAAGACCTTTAGGCGGGCGACCGCCAGTAGAAATTGATCCCAATACAGGCATCATCTCCGGCACGCCGGGTGCGCTAGGGCAGTATGTGGTCGGTGTTTGTGTGAAAGAGTTTAGGAATGGCGTACAGATCGGGGAGACGAGGCGCGATTTTCAGTTCAATGTCACCAATTGTAGACCTACGGTAGTCGCAGAGATTAGGAATGATTCGGTCATCGGGGATCAGCAGTTCCTACTCAATTCTTGTGGTGAAAATACCATCATGTTCGAGAACCAAAGTTTTCAACGATCGGCTATCGGCAGTTGGAGTTGGCGATTTAACATAGACGGGGAAGAAGTTTCTTATGGGCAATGGGATGCGACGGTCACTTTCCCCGACACCGGAACGTACAGAGGGCAGCTCCTCCTCAATCCCGGAACAGAATGCGGCGATACGGCAGATATTTTCGTCAATATATATCCCCAGATCACTGCTGACTTTGACTTCGAGTATGACACTTGTGTAGCAGGTCCGGTTGCCTTTACCGATTTGTCTGTTACCGGAGCTGACCGTATTGTTGACTGGCGTTGGGACTTTGGCGACGGCAATACTTCAGATCGAGCCAGCCCTACCCATACGTATCGAGAACCCGGTGATCTAGATGCGACTTTACTTATTCAAGATAACAATAACTGCGAAACTGGCATCACCAAACAGATTCCGTATTTTCCGGTGCCTGCTTTGTTGGTCATTTCTCCGAGTGACTTCATCGGTTGCGCGCCTGCTGACATCTTCTTTGATAATCTTTCTTTCCCCATCGATGATACCTATACCATAGATTGGGATTTTGGAGATGGGAACAATGGAAGTGACATCAGTCCAACTCATACTTATGACCAGACTGGCGTATTTGATGTGAGTCTGAGCGTGACTTCCCCCATTGGTTGTCAGACAGATACCAGTTTTCGTAGCTTGATTGAAATGCTGCCGGGTCCTGCTGCCGGATTCATTGTCACACCAGAAGAACTCTCTAATATCGATCCGAATATTGAATTGACCGATCAATCGGAGCGAGCCATCAGTTGGCTATGGGATTTTGGTGATGGCGTCACTTCTACCGCTCAAAGTCCGACGCATAGCTATCAAGATACAGGTGTTTATGTCATCAAGCAAATCGTGACACATCCCAATGGCTGCCAAGACTCGCTCTTGCGCTCTGTAGATGTTGTGCCACTGGTCACTTACTTTCTCCCCAATGCTTTCACGCCTAACAATGATACCCGAAATGAAGGCTATCGTGGTACAGGCGTCCTGACCGGCATCACCGATTTTAAGTTTACGATTTGGGATCGCTGGGGCGAAATGGTCTACGAAACGGACGATCCCGAAGCAGCTTGGAATGGCAAAAAACTCAACGAAGGCAAAGACTTACCCAATGGTGTCTATGTCTGTTTGGTCAAGTTTCGAGGTCCTCGGGGGCAGAAGTATGAGTATAAATCGACGGCAACGATTGTACGATAGGCGATAGGTGATGTGTGATACGCGAAAGTAGGGACGCGCGATGCATGAGAGATTAGGAGCGATTTCGTTGTTTGATAGTGACCACGATGCGGATGATCTCGTCTATTTCTCGTAAAAGTCGCTCCCTTTCTTCTTGTTTTCCTAATTGAAGACGATCAAGTATTTGTAGCCAGTATTCTGCCTCGTCTGCCTCTTCTACCACAATACAAATCTTGGAGAATTTTTCTTTGATAGATCGACCTCTACAGAAAGTTCTGAAGTTCGCACCTACCGAGGAAGCTGATTTGCCTAGCTAATAGGCTATAATACGTTTGTTGTTGCTGGACGGAATAGATTCTAGAAACTTGAAAATAGCAACTGCATACGAAGCTTTTCATTAGATCCTTCTGTAGCCATATATTATGATATTCGAACACTAAATATATTGAAAAAACCTCCTTAAACGCATCACGCATCCATCTCCAACACCACCGGACAATGATCCGAATGCACCACATCTTTCAGTTGATAAGCATCTTGAATGCGAGAAGCTAAATCATTTGCAACAGACTGATAGTCAATGCGCCAGCCTTTATTTTTAGCGCGAGCACCAGCGCGATAGCTCCACCAGCTGTATTGCACTTCTTCGGGACGAGCATGACGGAAAGCATCTGTAAATCCACTCGCAAACCAATTGGTCATCCATTCACGCTCTTCCGGTAGGAAGCCTGTTGTTTTCTTATTGCGCTTAGGATCGTGGAGATCAATTTCGTTGTGGGCGATATTGTAATCACCGACGACGATGAGATTTGGGTAAGTAAGTTTGAGTTGATTGATCCAAGTCTGAAAATCGGCGAGAAAGTCCATTTTGATGGATTGGCGGAGATCACCGGACGTGCCGGATGGAAAGTAGCAATTCAAGACCGTAAAGTCACCAAAGTGCGTCATCAGTACTCGACCTTCCACGTCGTACTTCTCTAAGCTCATCCCGGCGACAGTTTCCAGCGGTGCTGTCTTATAAAAGGTCGCGACACCACTATATCCTTTCTTCTGTGCCGAATGCCAGACAGATTGATAACCTAAGGCTTCAACTTTGGTCAAGTCAACTTGCTCACGCGTCGCTTTGGTTTCTTGTATACATACGATGTCAAAATCATTGTCTGCCAGCCACTCAGCAAATCCTTTCTTCAAAGCAGCACGAATGCCATTAACATTATAAGAAACTATCTTCATATCTTGGTTTGAGTTCAATAATAAATTGACCTTTTGAGTGTCTTGATTTGCTTAGCATTTCTTCTTAGCAAGCACGATGAAACGCTAAGCAAATCAAGACAGGTCAATTTAGTTATTTCACATTTTTAAGTCGTATAAAAATTTACTCCGTTGTTGCTCTACTGATCACATTTCCGAAGAAAACAGCATTCGCAAACAACTTATTAGTACCATACCAGAAAGCACGGAAGTTTGGATTGTCGGCTAGGCAGATGACCTTGCCGCGTCCGTTGGAGTTGACAACGACAGTAGCCGAATTTTTCAACTGTTCCAATCGATTGGACTTAATATAGCCTGCCAAAAGTGGATCGTCGGTATACATAGCTGGAGTCGCATACGGATTGTTGGTCGGCTCAAAGAAAAGTGTACCACGTCGGAAAACGGGTAGGAGTTCTCTATCATAGCCATAGAAAAGTGGATGCGTCAAGTCAATTTTAGACTCAAAAATCGCGCCGCCTATGTATTCGCTTCCTCTATCCGCACTGGCACTCGCGTAAGGACGGCGGGCGTCACCTTTGGCATTAGCACCACTTTTAAAGGTCACATTGGCGATGCTTTGACCATTCAGCCATCGGACAGCGCCTTTCATAGCGACAATCGTACCGCCATTGCTACTCCAGTCTTTTAGGTCTTCGACGCCACGGCTGCTGATGTCGCCATAATAACCATCGACCATCACGATTGTATTGTAACGCGATAAATCTATGCTACCCAGACGATTGATTTCACTCATTGACATAGGAATATCATAACGATAGTCCAGCAAATGCCAAACCTCTCCAGCATCATAAGGATTGACACCGCGCCCGACCAACAATAGGACTTTTGGTTGCTCCAATGAGGCAAAGTTATTGCTACCAAAATCAATACCGGAAGGCGTCAATCCAGTCGTCGCCGGGATGATTTCGACACTGGTTTCTTCGGCTACGATTTGCAGCAACTGATAGATTTCGTCAGCAGTCAAATTTTGCTGACTGACCTGAATTTGGATAGTTCCGTAAGGATAGTCGCGACCACCGGAAGAAAAAGGAATCGTCGCCACTTTCGCACGTAGTCCAGCAGCCAGCACTGCATTCAATGCTTTTGGGGCATAATAATCATCCCAAGTCATCAAATATGCTAATTCACTTTTACCAAAACTAGCAGCAGCAGAGTTGCCATCTTCGCGCATGAAACGGCTGCCAAGCGCACTTTTTGAAAAATTGGAGCTACTCAAAGGCGCGAAATCAATATTGAATGCCAGTGGCAATGTCCATGCCGAAACATCATAGAACAAGCTGTCTTTGAAAGTTGTACTTTGCTCGAACATCCCTCGGATCAAAGTATGCTGCGCTTGATCGGCAGGAATAACAAAAGATTCACCGGATTTGAAATTTTTCTCGCCCACCCGAACGTCTTTATTCAAAGCATACACTTCTACCTGATGCTGCTCCATAATGTCCAGAAAGGCATTCAAGCGACCTTTGTCTTTTGTTTCCGAAATGACATAGCCAGTTATTTTAGCCTTTTGACCATTATCTGCGGCATCGCGGAAGAAGTCACGTTGATAATCTAGCAACTCCGTCCGCATTCCCGTCGCTGCATCCAAAGTAGAGATGGAGGTAACCAACTGATTTTTGATGGTAAAAGGGAAGGATAGCAATCCATTGCGGGTTTCTTGCAAATGACCACGCGAACTCGATTGCTCAAACAAAATACCTATTGCGCCATTGGCATCAGGATAAGTCGAGCCCTTTCCATAATAGTAATCATCAAAGCTCTCTTGTGTATAATAGAATGACCCAATCTCATCCAACGCCTTCGCATGATAATTTCCAATTTTGGCAGTCAAGTCTTGATTGCGCTGAGGCGTGATTGGGTTGGTGCGCTGTGGGATACCGGGCTGAAAAAAGAAAGTCGCATTGCTGCCCATCTCGTGATGATCGGTGAGAACATTTGGTCGCCACTCGTAAAAATTGCGGATGCGTCCTTGACTCTCAGGATGTTGCACAGGTAGCCAGTCACGATTCAAATCAAACCAGTAGTGATTGGTGCGTGCGCCAGGCCAGCTTTCGCGGTATTCTCGATCTTGAGGATCTGAGGTCAGATTTTCATTTTTATGCATATTGACCCAAGTCGAAAAACGATGGAAGCCATCGGGATTGTAGCAAGGATCGAGTAGCACAATGGCGTTATCGAGCTGGTCGCGTACTTTTTCACTGTTTCCGGCAGCTAGATAGTAAGCATACAACACAGCAGCATTGCCGCCGCTCGGTTCATTGCCGTGGATATTGTATCCTTGATAGGTGACGACGGGCATATCTGCTGTATTCAGACTACGCGAGTTGTCAGCGTCTGCCAACTGGACGTGTTGTGCTTTTAGCTCATCTATATTCTGCTGATTTTCTTCGCCGGTGATGATGAGATAGATGAGCGGACGTTCTTCATAGGAGCGAGCATATTCTACGAGTTGTACTCGATCTGAGGTACGCGCCAGTTCGCGCAGGTATCCGTACTGCTGATCGTGCGTCAAATGCCATTTCCCAACCTGATAGCCTAGATATTCGGCTGGCGAAGTGACATCTTCGTCATAGTCGATGTCCGGTAAGTAGTAGCCATCTGGTATCTGTGCGGAAAGTGTTATCGTCAAAAAGAGGCAGCAAAATGAAAGCAAGAGATTCTTCATAAGTTGTTTTGATAGGATGAAAGTATAGGTACATTAAGTGCGGACAAATAAACGGAATTTCGCGGAGTTGTAGGGATTTGAGGTCATTATTGACAGCTCACTAACGGGAATTTTGACGCAACTTTGAGTCATGCGCTTTGGAATAAATAGATGGCTGTCAAGAGGATTGACTATCGCCGAAAGTGTTGTCTGAAATCGCCGCTCCGAATGGCTGTCCACATCTTTCGATAAAAGTAAAAGCTGTAATAAAACGGTCGGAAAGCAGTGATACCGAAAGTGCGACCCAAATAGATTTGCATGGCGATAAAAGCAATGGCGTAAGTGGTCAATGTGCCATAAGCTGCACCGATTGCACCATACTGAACGATGAAGAGGTAGTTGAAAACAACATTGAGAAGTGCGCTAGCAAGGGTAAATATGAAGTTGATGCGCGGTCGCCCGGTGGAGTCTAAAACAGTTCCAAACTGCACTGCATAAGGAATAAATAGCCCGTAAAACATGGTCACGCGCAGGATATTGCTAGCTTCCAAATACGCTTCTCCAGCTACCACCCAAATGATCCATTCCGCAAAAACAAGTACAAATAGAAGCGCGGGCAACAAAATCGCTAAAATCGCGCCGACGGCTTTTTCATACAGTTGTTTGATGGCTGCTTTCCCTTCGCTCAAACGACGCGCCGACTGTGGAAACAAAATGGACGCCATTGAAAAAGTAGGGGCTTCTGCTAGATTGGTCACCTTGATAGCTGCATCGTAGATACCTACCGGAACTTCTCCTAGAAAGCGTGCGATCATAATCCGGTCGATGCTTTTGTAAAACATGGTGCTCAGATTCGTCCCCATGACATATTTGCCGTAGTTGAATAATTGTTTGACCCAAGACCAATCGACTTGCTGCGCAAATTGCAGGAAAGGTTTGGCAAAAAAATAAGTAACAACTGTCCCCAAAACAATGCCCACTGTACGCACAATGACCAAAGCGGTCAAACTAATGTCCCAATCCAGTCCAAAAAAGATCGCGATATAGAGAAAGTAGAGGCTTTGCCGAACAACAGCACTCCAGAAAATACCTCGAAATTCGAGATTGGCTTGCTGCATGAAATTGAACTGCAGGAAAGGAATGAGTGCAATGGTAGTCAGCGCATACCATTTGAAAAGGATGGCAATCTGAGGAGCGCGTACAACTTCGCTCAAGGTATCCGAAAGACCATAAATTAAAGCAGCTAACGGAATGGTAATCAGTAGGTTGAGGACGAATGAGGCAGTGGCGATTTGTCGATAAGTTGTGCTCTCGGCGGTCGATAAAAACCTGACCAGCGCATTTTGCAATAAACCTGTTCTGCCCACTTCCACTATCGTCACGATCGCTAAAAAAGTCGCCCACTGCCCGACTTCCGCTTTCGTCAATGCCCGAAACAACAACATTACACTGATGAGCGCCAAAAACTGCGTCGCGAAACGTTCCATCAACGTCAGCGCACCCGACCGAATCCAATATGATTTTTCTTGGTTCAAGTGGTTGTTTCTTTAAAGTTTGGATCGTTTTCTGGCCGCCGATAGTCTTGAATCAAACGAACGCCGATCACCAAAATTATCGCTAATCCAGTTGCCAGAATCCCACCCAAAACAGCTAATATCAAGCGTTTGCTGCTTTCCGGTTCTGTCGGCACTTCGCCATATTCTGCGATAGTCAATGGCTGAGCGGAAGAGAGCGCAATGCGTTTGGCTTCGTTCATCTTATTGACGACGTTCAGGTATTCTTCTGTCAAAATGATTTTTTCGCCTTTCAGTCGTTCCAACAGACTTTCGTCCGCGACAAAATTGACGGTGCGCCGCTCTACACTGGCTAAAGCTAGATCTAATGAGCGTACACTTTCCTGCGTCAACAGCAGATCTATCTCTGCTTCTATGCGCTTAGCGTACAGATCTTTGGCTTCTTCTACTCGGCTTGGCAGATTTTCTTTGGCGACGCGCTCGGCTGCTATTTTTTCGATTTGCATATCTAAAGTGGCATCTGCTAATTCGATTTCGCGTGCCAGTTCTGCATCATTTCTTCCTTTCAAATTGAAGCGATCTACCAGATCGCCTTTGGCATCTTTCATGCTGCTGACACCTTCTCGCAGTAGCAGGCTTGCCATTTCTTCCTCTTCTATTTTCAGTTGTTCGTCAGCTAAATAATCATCCAGCGTAGTCACCACTTTCTTCAATCCTTCGACGCGCTTGCGCTCTTCCTCTCTGGCTAGCTCCAAATCGCGTTGTGCTGCTATGAGCGAATTGCCAGTTTCATCCAGATCGACGATACGGCGTGTCCGTTTGTATTGTCCGATCAAGCTGCTGATGCTATCGACTTGAATTTTTTTGTTCTTAGCTAGATCGGTGTAGAAGTTGACGGACAACTGTTCCTGACTGAGTTGTTCGTTGTTGTAGCTACGAACAAAATTTTCTGCCCATTGATTGACGGCGAATGCGCTCAGGTCGGCAGAAGTTGTCGTAAAGATGAGTTTTAGGTAGTCTGTAGCTCCATCGCGATAGCTATTGGATTGCTCGGTGAGTTCGTCATAGTCATAGCCGAAATCTTCTGCTAGCTGGCGGAGTTGAGGAGTCGTGTTCCTATCGGGTGCTGTTTGTATTTTGGCTTGTTGTAGGAGTTGTAGATAGCTGACTTGCTCTTGAGGCGTGGCAGTCCAGTCTTCGGGTGATCGGAAAGGTGGTTGCCCAGCATTGATGGCTTGCAGATCATGCGCCAATAAATCGTACCCCAACTGTCGTAGACTACTGCGCGACCGAAGGCGAGTAAGCATATTTTCAAATTGACTACTGACTTGAAATTGCTGCACATACGGATTGTCGCGCTCCAGATCAATTGCACTCGACTCGATGATGCCTGCTTTGATGATCGCTTCTGACTTATAGGATGCCGGGATGAATCCTGCCAAAAAGTAAGTGAGCGCAGCCGTGGCTATGCCGACGATGAGTAACAGCCATTTTCTTTGCCATAGTATTTTGAATAGATATAGAATGTCCATATTTCTCTCCTCTAATTGGTGGTTTGGGAACAATAGATGTGATAAAGCTGACTCATTTTTGGCAATTGTAGATGTATACGGATAAGTAAAAGGCTTGTTCAGGTATCCACACGACAGGATGCAAATTTGTGCTTTTTATTTTTCAACTTTCCTAATTACTTTTTCATCCCGTCATCGGCATAGATCGTCAACTTACTGATTAAATTCTATATTTGGAGTATTGCTTTCTCAAAATCCAATCTAAATCAAGAATATGTTTTCCAAACTCATTCCTTACGATGCCGCCCATATTGTGATGCTTGAATATTTGAGCTACTATCATCAGTTCAAACGCATCACGAAGCGTGCTGAAATTTACTTTGAAAATCGAGACTGGTATGGTGTGCAAGACGCGGCGAAAGAGCGTAATAACTTGTATAGAGATAAAGTTGATAGTACAGCCAAGCAGTTGCATGAGTTTTTGGGAGACAGTCGTTCAGATCGTCTAGTTTGGCGCGAGATCAAAGCGTTGTACTATGAAGAAATCATGAATTTTTACACGCGCAACATTGCAGAAACCTTCTATAATTCAGTTTTCCGTCACGCTTCGGGCGGCAATATAGGTGCAGATGCTGAGTTGATGTTTGTGCATGCTACCGGGACGTATCGCGAGTTCAAATCGACTGAACCGATTTACTATACGTTGTATTTGGGGCATTCCACCAAAACACTTTTTGATCAAATATTATCGCTCTACAGCTTTGATGTGTCCTTCGAAGATATGCAGCGAGATATTGCTTATTTGTCCGCCGCTCTGACCAAAAAATTGGTGGATTTGAAGATAGAACCGACAGGTTTGCGACTGGAGTTGTTGAAGTCTGTTTTTTACAGGAACAAAGGTGCGTATATCGTTGGGCGGCTCATTATTTACAATCGCCCGATTCCGTTTGTGATGCCGCTACTGCATGAAGGCAATGGCATTTTTGCGGATGCACTACTCACCGATTACAACGATGTGAGTTCCATCTTCAGCTACAATCGTTCTTACTTCCTCGCGGATGTTGATATTGTGAGTGAAACGGTAGACTTTTTGCGCTCTTTCATGCCGACTAAAAGTCTGGGAGAGTTGTACAATTCTATTGGCTTTGAGAAGCATGGCAAGACTGTCTTTTACCGCAATTTCATTCGACATTTGGAGGGAACTCAAGATCAATTCATCATCGCACCGGGCATACCGGGCATGGTGATGTTGGTGTTTACTTTGCCATCCTATAATATGGTGTTCAAGTTGATTCGGGACAAATTCGCGCCACCCAAAAATGTCACCGAAGCCCAAGTCAAAGAGAGATACGAGCTCGTCAATGTGCATGATCGGGTCGGTCGGATGACGGATAGCCACATGTTTTATAATTTGCAGTTTGATCGGTCGCGCTTCACGGAAGAGTTGTTGGAAGAACTACAAAAAGAGGCACCTTCTAAGGTCGTGGTAACGGAAGATCAAGTCCTAATTCGGCATTTGTATGTCGAAAAACGCATGATTCCACTCAATATCTATCTCGAAAATAGCAATGAGCAAGAGGCTCGCCATGTCATCAACGAATACGGGAAAGCCATCAAAGAAATGGCTGCTGTCAATATTTTTCCAGGCGATATGTTACTCAAAAACTTTGGCGTGACGCGCTTGAAACGAGTTGTTTTTTATGACTATGACGAAATCGGTTTTTTGACGGATTACAACTTTCGACGCATACCGGAAGCGCGCGATGACTTCGACGAGTATTCAAGAGAGCCGTATTTCCATGTTGGTCCGAATGATATTTTCCCGGAGGAGTTTCCTAAGTTTTTGATCGGGAATGCGCAGATTCGAGATATTTTCTATGAATTGCACGGCGATCTATATGACACGACTTTTTGGAAGGAGACGCAAAAGCAATTGAAGAGCGGCGCGATTTTGAGTACGTTTCCGTATCGGGAGGGGTCGCGGTTTGGGGGGTGAAATACTTTTCATTAAGATAAATTAACGTGAATATTGAGATAGAACTACAGAAAGATAACTTTTATATCCATAATTTTCATTGATAATCAATTAGTTATGAAGTCAATAAAATCAAATTGTTGATATAAATATCAGAATTACGATTATAGTTAATAGAGAAAGAAGTAGCGCAAGAAGATATTTTTCTAGAAATGTTTAGAAAAGAAATTGAACTCTATGTAACGTGAAATGAATAAATTTACATTGTTGAGAAATAGTTGAAGTGGAAACGTATGGCAAATAGTGGCCTTTCAACTATTCCTCAACACCAAAAATGTAAATTTTTTATTGAACTCAGACTATGAAGCTACTTAAGTTAGGGCAAACGCATCAAAAGTATGATAAGTAATAGTTGTCGTATGGAGCAAGTGTGGAACACGTTTTACTTAGGTGGCGGATGGCGAAAGGGCAGGTTCGACGGAGGAGTTTGCCATTTCTAGACCTTTTGATTCGTTT
>JBCDHX010000004.1:0-83038 GCA_038749535.1 Bacteroidota bacterium | reverse complement strand
TTGCTGATATTTGTACACAATATGCCAACGATTTACTTTTAAATCGAATTATTTTGTGGTGTGGCCAACAACCACACCTGCATTTAATTAAAAGTGTCCGTCATAAAGTCAGAGCTTTTGGGTCTAGAGCCGCTTGATTTTTTACGGACTATTGAAAGGATAGAGTAGTTGATTAAACTTCAAGACGGTAGCTTAGTCTCTATTTGTAGAGAAAACTACAATTATTGACTATGAAATATGCCTTTCTTCTTCTTCTATTCGCCATGACGTGCCAGCCAGATGTAGAAGAGCTAGTCATTCCTACTCATGACTACGATACCAAAACTATCGTTTACAATGAACTGGATGGAGTTGATCCTAATTTATTAAGTTTAGATATTTACTATAACAGACATCTATTTGATCGAAAACCTATCGTGATTTGGGTACACGGTGGTGGCTGGCGTACAGGGGACAAAAAGAATCAAATAGCGCGAAAGGTAGAGCTATTCCAATCGCTTGACTACCTATTCGTCAGCATCAACTATCGCCTGAGTACTTCTACTATTACCGACGCGAATGCAGTTCGTTTTCCCGATCATAATGTAGATTTAGCTAATGCCATAAAATGGGTATATGAAAATGCAGAAATATATGGTGGTGACCCGAATAAAATAGCTTTGATGGGACATAGCGCCGGTGGACATTTGGTGTCATTGACGGGCACGAATCATACGTTCTTAAATCAAATAGGACTCGATACAGACGTCATCAAAGGTATCGCTTCTATAGATACAGAAGGATATAATGTGGTCGATCAAATTGAACGTGGCAATGCTATCTATCTCAACGCTTTCGGCGATGACCTAGTAGCCAATCGTGCTGCTTCTCCCATTTATAATGTGACTGATGATAAGAGATATCCTCCTTTTTTTATCGCCAAACGTGGCAGCCGCAGAAGATTGGCGATGGCTGATGCATTTATCACAGCACTCGAATCCAAAGGAACGATTGTCCAACAAGTCAACATCCAAAACTACGATCATGCAGGCATCAATCGGGCGATAGGCGCAGCAAACGAAAGCTATATCACGCCGCCGCTGATTGAGTTTTTTGAGTCCTGTTTTGACTAAATCTGTTCTGTCTTGGTCAACTCATATACAAATTAATATTCGTGACGAAACTTTTGCAAGCAAAATTCAAAAATAGGCTTTACTTAACCCACAAAAATGCTTATCTTTGCGCCTTGCTATAAATGATTTCCGTAATCACTAATGGTTGCTGACTTTAGGGAAGACTAAAGTTCAGCCGTAAAAAATTGAATATGTCACAATACTTAAGTAAAGAAAAGGTCGAAGAGATCTTTGCTGAACATGGTGGTTCAGCGAACAACACTGGCTCTATTGAAGGTCAGATCGCGCTATTCACATATCGCATCCAAGAAATGTCTGATCACCTCAAGAAAAATCGTAAAGATCACTCTTGCCGTCGCTCTCTACTCCGTTTGGTAGGTAAAAGAAGACGTTTGCTAAAATATTTGGCTAAGAAAGATATTTCAAAATATCGTAGCCTCATCGAGAAATTGGGTATTCGTAAATAATCCGATTTCTTCCAATTTGCTCTCAGATATGCTGTCTGAGAGCAAATTTTTTAGGTGCTTCATCCAATTGGATAATAAAGAAAAGCATCATCCTCTTACCTTTTACACATATCCTCTCTTGGGTTACCTTCATACAAGGAATTTGCAAAGACAAGTTGGTATGCTATCCAATGAGGACACCATTAAATAGTGTGAAATAAATAAATTGGTAGTGCTGAAAATATCAATTTTTTATTGAACGCATATAGAAGAATACAATAACAATAGAATAGATAAATTAACATGGGAAAACAAATTCCTACTACGGCCTCCATGCAATTGCCAAATGGGCAAGAGGTCATCATCGAAACCGGAAAACTAGCGACTCAAGCAGACGGATCTGTCGTGATACGCATCGGGGACACCATGATTTTTGCGAGTGCCGTTTCGGCAACAGAAGCACGCGAAGGACAATCTTTCTTTCCACTATCTGTCGATTATCAAGAAAAGTTCGCCTCTGTCGGACGTATTCCAGGCAACTTTTTCCGCCGAGAAGCACGACTATCAGAGAATGAGATCTTGATTTCTCGATTGGTGGATCGTGCGATCCGTCCACTATTCCCGGATGGTTACTTGAACGAAACTCAAATCATCATCAACCTGATTTCTGCTGATCCGGATATCCAGCCGGATGCTTATGCAGCACTAGCCGCTTCGGCAGCACTGACGGTTTCTGATGTGCCTTTCGCAGGTCCTATCTCAGAAGTACGCGTCGTCCGTATGAATGGTGAGTACATCATCAATCCATTGAAATCTCAGATGGAAGATGTGGATATGGATTTCATCGTAGCAGCCACAGAGGAGAACGTGATGATGGTGGAAGGCGAAGCCAAAGAATGCCAAGAAAAAGACCTAGTAGAAGCGATCAAAGCCGCGCACGAAGTCATTAAAAAACAATGCCAGCTGCAGCACGATCTAGCAAAAGCAGTCGGCGGCAAAGCATTGACACGACGTGAGGTAGCAGCAGCAGAAGAGAATGAGGAAGTCAAAACACTGGTCGAGCAGCACGCTAAAGATGGCATCTACGAAGTAGCCAAAGGAGCTTTAGATAAGCATGCACGTAAAGACGGCTTCAAAGCAGTCAAAGAAAAATTGAAAGAAGACTTACTCGAAGCCAAAGGCGAAGAGTATATGGAAGAGAACGGTCACTTCGTGCGTCACTACTTCGAAAAATTGAAGAAAGCGACGATCCGCGAGATGGTCATGGCTGAAAAAGTACGCTTGGATGGTCGGCAGTCTGCTGATATTCGCCACATCTGGTCAGAAGTCAACTATCTGCCCACAGCTCACGGTTCGGCAGTCTTCACAAGAGGAGAAACACAGTCATTGACGTCGTTGACGCTAGGAACGAAGACCGATAAAATGATGGTCGATAATGCACTGGGTAGCTACTACGAAAGCTTCATCTTGCATTACAACTTCCCACCATATTCAGTAGGAGAAGCACGTCCAATGCGTGGACCGGGTCGTCGCGAAGTGGGTCACGCCAATCTAGCAGGACGTTCCTTGAAGCAAGTCATGCCCGAAGAACTGCCGTACACGGTGCGTATCGTTTCTGATATTTTGGAGTCAAATGGGTCGTCTTCCATGGCAACAGTTTGCGCCGGAACGCTAGCATTGATGGACGCAGGCGTGCAGATTAAAGCGCCAGTTTCTGGTATTGCGATGGGACTCATCTCTGATGGCGAGCGTCATGTTGTACTTTCCGATATCCTAGGGGACGAAGATGCATTGGGAGACATGGACTTTAAAGTGACCGGAACGACAGCAGGGATCACAGCTTGTCAGATGGACATTAAGTTGGAAGGGCTACCTTATGAAGTGTTGGAAGAAGCATTGATGCAAGCCAAAGACGGTCGCCTACACATCTTGAATGAGATGTCTCAAACGATCGCCGAGCCACGCGATGACTACAAATCGCATGCGCCACGTATCGTAGAAATGACGATAGATAAGAGCTTCATCGGTGCGGTGATCGGACCTGGTGGTAAAGTGATTCAAGAAATTCAAGCAGAGACAGAAACGGTCATAAATATCGAGGAAGTCGATGATAAAGGCGTGGTTAGCATCGCAGCGAACAACAAAGCAGCTATTGATGCAGCCAAAGCACGTATCAAAAAGATCGCTTTCCGACCAGAGGTAGGTGATGAGTTTGAGGCGGTGGTTGCGAGTGTGAAGCCTTATGGTGTATTCGTAGACTTTGATGGTGGCGGTGGACTATTGCATGTTTCTGAAATCTCTCACTCCCGCATTGAGCGAGTAGAAGATGTATTCAGCGAAGGCGATGAAGTAAAAGTCAAAATCATCGGTGTCGACAAAAAGACTGGCAAATTGCGTTTGTCTAGAAAGGCATTGATGCCACGTCCAGATAGAGGAAACGGTAGCGATGATCGTCGCAATCGTAGAGATCGTGATTAGTGGACTGATCGTCAGATTTGAACAAAAATGAAAAGGGGATGCTTCTATGAGGTGTCCCCTTTTAGTTTTCTAAACACCTAGACTTATTACTCATGCAATACAAAAACACCCTTTGGTACGGCTTAGTTGTTGGCGTCATTCTGCCTTTAGTTGGCTTCACACTTCTTTATTTTATTTTCCAATATTTAGATAGAGCAGGAGCGGTCAGTAACGTTGGACTGGGAGAAGATTTTCGGATTCGGACGACAGGGATTATTGCCATTGCCCTGAACGCGATTGCGTTGAATCGTTTTTACAATCAACGAGCGACACAGACCATGCGCGGCATTGTCATTGCGACTTTTGTATATGTGGTGGCGTGGATTATTTTCTTTGGTAGTTCTGTGCTTTAGGAGATGTTTCTCATTAATGCAGTTGTCCCTTTGGATGCCAAGATAGTTGTGCCCTCTCACATATCACTTTTCGCGTAATAGTTGTCACGTATCATTTTCTCACTTCTCACGCATCACCTCTTTCCTCTCAGGATCATACTTATAGTTGATATTCAACCAAATAGCTCTGGAAAATCGGAAAAACCACACAAAAATTACCGCCAAAAATCCGATCAGCAGCCCAAAAGTAGCTGTCAAACTCCAGTCAAACACCCAATGAAATAAGAGCGCGAATCCAATACAAAACCAGCCGGAAATGATATAGGAAATAAACATCGCGCCGTAGTAGTATCCAGGCTCCGGCCAATAATTGAAATTGCAATTTGGACAACGGTCGTACATATCAAAAGGACGCTGAAAACTAAAGCTGCCCGTCGGAAAGAGGTTGCCTTCGTGACATTTTGGGCACTTCAAATAGCATGAACTGTAGAGTTTAGAACCTTTATTGAGGAGTGGCATATTGTTCGGACTTTATATGGTCAATGAGAAATTGATGCAAGTACCTTACACCTTGCTTCTTTCTACAAATTCCTGCTGCAATAGTTTTAAGTGACGTTTACCTTGAGGTTGCAAATGATAACGATAAGACATCAGCGTGATTTCCTTTGCCATTTTGATGCCATCTGAGAGCACATCTATTTTTTCATCATCTACGTGTTGCCAGCGAATCGGCATCGCTCTGACCGGAATTTTTAAGTAAGCGGCTTTATATAATAGCTCAATATCGTGCGCCCAACCTCTGATTTGTAAATCCTGAAAAAGCAATTTGGCGATAGCCGCCGGATATAATTTAAAGCCACATTGCGTATCCGAAAAACGAATCGGTGTCAATATCTTTACCCACAAATTGAAGAGCTGTCCTGCCCATTTTCTGTGTTGCTTGACGTCAATCTCTGACTTGGGATGTTTGCGCGAACCGATTAAAATTTCGTTAGGGAATTGCTGACTGGGGAATTGCTGAAGCCATCGTTTGAGCTCTAGTGGATGTGTCGCCATATCAGCATCCACGGTCAAAATATATTTTCCTTTTGCCACCAATACACCAGCACGCAATGCACCTCCTTTCCCTTGATTTTCAGGTAGTTGGATAAAATGAACATTTGAAAGTTGCTGCTGAATTTGGACACTTGTATCATCCTTACTGCCATCGTCTACGACTATGATCTCAGCAGTGGCTGACCATTGCGCCCAAAATTCTTCAATGCCCTGTTTCAATATATGTAGGCGATTGCTTTCGTTGTAGCAAGGGATGACTAAAGAGACGAGTATGTCAGTTTTTGTATTCAAATGAACAGGTCTGTCTATAATTTGAACACCAAAGGACGGTATTTATTGAAAAACAATACAAGTTTTAGTCCAAAATGATTGAATATTGAGGCAAGCAAATGCGTATTTTTGTTTCCATCAATAGACAGAACGAAATGCTACAAAGAAATAAGACAAACCGAAGAGCTTTTTTACGCAAAAGTACCTTAGCCGCAATGAGTCTAGCCATAGGTGCAGACATCGTTTTTGCCAGTCAGCTGCCTAATGATATGATTCCGATTGTGCTGCTAGAGGGTGAGCAAGGCATAAATCTGCCAGGTAAAAACGATAACTTAATCGTTCTCAACGACCGACCTATCAATGCAGAAACGCCGCCTCATTTTCTAGATCATAAGCTGACACCAAACGATCTCTTTTTCGTCCGCAACAACGGCTTGCCACCGGCTCAAAATCAAATCAACCCAGATACATGGATACTACAAATAGACGGAGAATCCGCCCTACGACCACGTAGCATTTCACTACCCGAACTCAAGAAAAATTTTAAAAACTATACCTACAACTTGACGCTAGAATGTGGTGGCAATGGACGGAAAGAATTCAATCCGCCTGCCAAAGGCAATCAGTGGAGTGTAGGTGCAGTGGGCTGTGCGGCTTGGACAGGCGTGCGTCTGAAAGATGTATTACAAGCAGTAGGCGTGAAAAATGATGCTGTTTATGTGGCTTATCATGGAGCAGACAATCATCTAAGTGGTGACCCAAATAAAGAACCTATCTCGCGTGGTGTGCCTATCAACAAAGCGATGGAAGAAGAAAGTTTGATCGCTTGGGCGATGAATGGAGAAGATATTCCGTGGCTGAATGGGTATCCATTGCGACTGGTATTTGGTGGGTATCCGGCATCTTGTTCCGGCAAATGGCTCAACCGCATCAGCATCCGAAATCAAGTCCATGATGGTGCAAAAATGGGCGGTCAATCTTACAGAGTGCCTTGCGAAACGGTCGCGCCAGGCGCAAAAGTAGCAGATGAGGATATGTGCATCATCGAAAAGATGCCAGTCAAATCATTGCTAACCTTTCCCAAAACTGGAGCAAAGATGAAACTGACGCAGCGACTCCCGATTAGAGGACACGCTTGGTCGGGTCATGCAGAAGTGACGCAAGTCGATTATTCAATTGATTTTGGAGCGTCTTGGCAGCAATGTTTACTAAAATCTGCTGCGAATCGCTATGCTTGGCAACATTTTGAGGCGAGTATTCGATTTCCGAAAAAAGGCTATTACGAAACATGGGCAAGAGCAACAGATGCGACCGGAAAATCTCAACCAATGGTGCTACCGGGCTGGAATCCAAAAGGCTATCTCAACAATGCTTGTCACCGAATTGCAGTGATGGTGGAGTAGGAGAGGAAGCGATTTATTTTATTGAAATTCTCACCAATTTCTACTGATTACTTTTCTATTTTTGTCAGCTCTAACAAAGTGAAGCGGCAATGGCAGAAGTAAAAAACAAACAGATTGAATTGGCTTATCAGTATGTTCAATCGACCAATCAAAATATCTTTCTTACCGGAAAAGCAGGAACCGGGAAAACGACTTTCCTCCGTCGTGTCCGACAAGAAACCATCAAGCGGACAGCAGTCGTCGCCCCTACCGGAATAGCAGCGATCAATGCTGGTGGTATGACTATTCATTCTTTGTTTCAGTTGCCGTTTGGGATGTTTGTACCCAATGGTCAGCCGAGCAAAGAACAACGCAAATTTTCGCGCAAAAAGATTTCGCTTATCCGAAGTTTAGATTTGCTCATTATCGACGAGATCAGTATGGTGAGAGCAGATCTACTGGATGCTGTGGATGATGTATTGAGACGAGTCAGAAGATCAAAAGCTCCCTTTGGCGGCGTACAGTTATTGATGATCGGTGATCTGCATCAATTACCGCCTGTCGTCAAGCAAGAAGAGTGGTACACACTCCGAGAATATTACAAAACGCCTTATTTCTTTGGTAGTTTGGCATTACAACGGACTGCGCCTGTTACGATTCAACTGACACATATTTACCGGCAATCTGACTCTGTTTTCATCGATTTGTTGAATAAAGTGCGTAACAATCAACTCGACAAACAAGTCCTCGATCAGCTCAATAGCCGCTATATTCCTAACTTCGTCGCACCCGAAGAAGAGTCGTATATCATCTTGACTTCTCACAACAAAACGGCACAGAAAATCAATGACGAAAAGTTGGAAGAGTTGGATACCAAAACCTATGCGTACAAAGCAGAAGTCGAAGGTAATTTTTCTGAAAATAACTTTCCGACTAAAGAAAAACTAGCACTCAAAAAAGGGTCACAAGTCATGTTCATCAAGAACGATTTGTCCTTTGAAAAGCGATATTACAATGGCAAAATTGGGCGTATTACAAGCCTAGATCGCGATAATATTTACGTAAAATGCCCTGATGATGAACTAGAAATCAGCGTCAACATCGAAGAGTGGCTCAACGTCAAATACAAGCTCAACGAAAAGACCAAAGAGGTAGAAGAGGGAGTGGTCGGTAGCTTTCGGCAGTTTCCGCTAAAATTGGCGTGGGCGATCACAATTCATAAGAGTCAAGGACTGACATTTGAGCGTGCGATCATAGATGCAAATGCTGCTTTTGCACATGGACAAGTCTATGTCGCTTTGAGTCGTTGCAAGAGTTTTGAAGGCATTGTCTTGCGTACCAAAATTGATTATTCGAGTGTCAAAACAGATGCAGAAGTCCGAAAATATTCAACACAAGCTGACAAAAATGCGCCCAATGAAGAGCATCTGATCGCTGCTAGAAAGGAATATCAGCAAAAGTTAATTTTAGAGTTATTCAATTTCCAACTCATCAGTTTTGCCACAGACGATCTGCTGCGCATCTACATGGAACACGAGCGCATTTTGACGACCGCCGCACTGGAACAAGTCAAGACAGCTCACCAAAGTATCAAACAAAAACTAGGAAACGTTGCTCAAAAATTTGAAAATCAAATCAAGTTTTATTGCACTCAAAACTGGCTGCCAGAGGAAAATGAATTGCTACAAGAGCGCTTGAAAAAGGGCAGCACTTATTTTCTAGAGCAAATCGAAAATACCGTACAGCCACAAATCAAGGAAATTAATGTACTGACTGATAATCAAGCAGTTAAGCAGCGAATAGAGGGTGTGATGGAGCGATTGGAATTACAGTTATTCATCAAAATGGCTACGCTAAAAACACTCAAGCCTGACTTTGATGCCCAAAACTACCTGACTGCCAAAACTGATGCTGCGCTCGACTTTGCTACCAAAAAGAATGAAGATGAAGCCCCACAAAAAGTCTACAAAATACCTGCCGGGGTTGAGCATCCTGAGTTGTACAAACAATTGACTTACTGGCGACACGTACAAGCCAAAGATAGAGATGTACGCACTTATGACATCTTGCCGAGCAGATCGCTAGTAGAGCTGGTGAAACGACTGCCGACGGATAAAAAGAACTTGAAAAAAGTGAAAGGTATCGGTCCAGTCAAATTGGAGCAATTTGGAACAGAAATCATCGAAATCATAGACGACTATTGCACCAAGCACAACTTAGAGTCGAATCGTGCTGGAAAACTCACCAAAGCAGATACCAAACAAATCACTTACGATCTGTTCAAGAGTGGAAAAAGCATCGATCAAATTACGCTAGAACGCAGCCTGACCGCAGCGACAATCTATAAGCATCTCTCTCATTTTGTAAAAAGCGGCGAACTAAGCGCGCATGATATTTTGGACAAAAGTATGGTACGTGATATGGAGGACTACTTTGAGTCCCATGAAAGCGGCAATCTGACACAGGCGTATCAGCACTTTGAAGAGCGATATAGCTATGATGCGTTACGCTTGGCGCTGACGAGCTGGAAGGTGGCGCAGGGATTTGAGTCATAAAAAAAACACGTCTTCAGATTGCTCCGAAGACGTGCCGATTCAGTACACTAATAAGTTTTGATAGTTACAAGACTTCCTTACTTTGCTCATTTTTTCGTCTATTTCGATACGACTAAGCGTTTTGTCGTTACTTGACCACCTGATTGTGCAGTAACGAAGTAGACACCATTCGGTAAATGGTTGACATCAACTGTGATCTGTTCCTGAATGTAATTTTGCTGTCCGCTCCAAACCACTCTGCCTAGCTGATCTACTATTTTTATCTCCGCTCTATCTACAGGACTATTCATCATGATATTCACCTGATCGCTACTAGGATTCGGGAATACGTGCAACTCATTTTTAGTAATCGAAAACTGTTCATGACGCTGCTCTACTACTGCATTGCCATTGAGCGGTCTTCTATAAGTCACTTTAAGTGTCAGTCCGGCTGCATCTGTGAAACTACCATCACCGCCATTATCTATTTCAATAATTACTTTCTCACCCTGTCGTAGTGGCAAAAATCCCAGATAGCCTGAGCCATTGGCAAAACCATAGGATTGTGCTTCCATCAACTGCTTAAATCCTGCTGCTCCATCTACTGTTGCACCTACTGCGCCAACTGCATTAGAATAGACCGCATAACCAATTGTATTGGCATTTTCCAATAGTCCAAAAAAGTTGGAGTTTATTTCATAAAGACCATCTATCGGTGCAGTGAATTGAACTTTGGTGCTGACGACTTCACCTGGCCAGACGACATAAGTTCCTTTGTTGAGTGAGAATAAATCATTAAGCGGATAACTATTGCTACCGGTATATAAATATACACCATGAAAATCTTGATCTCGGTCAAAGACGGATTGAGAATACGCATTGACAAAGCTCTCATCTTCTGCTCCTGCAAAAGGATCAAAAGGAAAATATGTATTGAAGGGTGTAAATTGCGTCGGTGCTTCTCCATATCCATATTGCCAAATTGCATCACCACCGGGACTATCCGCAGTTAGATTGAGCTTATATTCATTCGAAGCTGCTTGGTCACAAGCATCACCTACACCATCACCATCGCTGTCTGCTTGATCAGGATTAGCCGTTGTTGGACAGTTATCATCCGCATTACAAATGCCATCGCCATCTGTATCAGAGCAGGATCCTGTACAAGTCACAGATAAGTTGAAAGAGGACTGAGCACCATCATAGCCATCTACAGCTAAATAATAAGTACCTGCCTCGATTTCTAAACTGATATTTTCGTTTATATTTCCCGCACTAGAACTAATACCATCACCTAACGTCTGTAAGTTGCCTGCTTCACAGTTTGTACCTAAGAATAAATCTAGATCTGCTTGCAAATTTGATAACTGAATGGAGATGTTCGTTTTCTGTCGGATAGTGAGTTGGTATATTAACTCAGGACCTGTACCTGTTGGAGAAGTTGCAGAACCAAAATTGTTTTCGCCATCTGCGGTGTTGCCGCTCACTCTACTACCACAAGTCAGTGCAATTGGATTGCCACAAGTACCTAGTTTAGGATCACTGCGTTCGCAAGCATCTCCTATTCCATCTCCATCGCTATCTGCTTGATTCGGATTAGCGGTTGTCGGGCAATTATCATCTGCATTACAGATGCCGTCGCCGTCTGTATCGGTACAGCCTGTATCAGGTGTACAGTCGGCGATTCGTTCTACCGCCCAATGTTGTGCTGTATTGGACGAACGGCAACCCGTCATCCAGACTTTTCCATCACCGGAGAGCGTCAAACATCTATCCTCTCCGCCAAAATCTGACTTGAAGGTGAAAAAATCAACACTATTGGTAGTGCCAATGTATTCGAGTGTCCATATCTGTCCGGATACGTTTGCACAGTCCGCTAGGTGTGATGCGCCATCCAGAAAACTTCCAGTCGGTAAATTACTCTCCAAGCACTGATCCATATCACCGTCTACAGATCGAAAGCTATATCTACCTGCATCAGCATCTATTTCATCTGCTTTCCAGTATTGAGTAGAAAGATTGGAAGCAGGTACGATGCCTACACCTCCTCCATTAATGTTGACGCTAGATAGTGTTTGAGTGGTATACGATTGTCTAGGTCGGATACGAAAACAGGCATCTTGATTATCGCCACTATCGTTATCCGTACAGTCATTTACAAATTTTGCGTAGTTTGCCCGAATGACCTGTGCAGGTCCAGGATGAAATGTAAGTGTATTATTATTTCCTGTACAAAAACTCATGATTGTTCCAGAGCTGCTTCCACCGTTCAAAGGGGTTTCGTTACATTCATCGCCGATAGGTGAGAAACAGGCACCTAATCTTTGTTGTGCGGGCTGACAAACATCAATTGGTTGATTGCCATTGGGTCCCCAAACACAGGTATTTGTTACGGGCGACCCTAAATTAATACCGATATTACGAGCGACAGTTCTGACTGAAGGAGAGAAAGTAGGATAATTTTCAAAAGTGTTTTCTACTCTTATCCATGCATAAGGACCTGTAACATATCTGAACTCTTCACCATCGCATTCATCGACCTTAACTTCATACGATTTACAAAGAGCGTTTCCATTTGCTGTACTCCTGATACGCTCGTCAGCTACTGTAATCAAATGCGCTAAATCCCCCTCAAAATTATCTTTCATCCGCTCTCCGAAGGTGTCTATTAGTTGACCACTACTCACATTATCACCTGTACTTGGTCCATAAGGATCGTCGGCAGTCCATGCGAGAATTCTAGTAACAGCCAAGGGGATACCGTAGCTCCCATAAATAGCTGCCACTTGGTTGAACAAGCTTACAGTGTAATTTCCGGCTCGTTGAGCACTTCTGCCGAAGTATTGATATGCTTCATGGTCTATTTCTAGATAAAATCGGATAGCCGTACTAGAGCCATTTTTACTGAAAGGGGAAGATGGAAGTAATGAAGCTTTGCTCGCACCATTGTCTCTAGCGACAAAGTCACTTATGTCTTGTGTAGGAAGGACATCGCTTTCATTGTAAAAGACGTAATCTTGATTGTCCTTTCTTTTACCCAAAGTATAAATACCGTCTTCATCATTGATGAAGATAGTTATTTCTTCTTTATGTATGCTGACTGCAACAGTGGTGTTTTCCTTACCTTTTATCTTGCCATGATAAAATATGCTATTGAACGGAATGGCTTCTCCTGAACTTGTCACAAGCTGAAAGTCAGGAGTCAAAATATCTTTCTTTTCCAGATCCAGAACGATACGATGTGTCGCATCCACTGGAATGGCGAGTTCCAGATCATCTGCACGTTCATTATAAAGTGCTCTATGTACTGTGCGATCTACTAACAAAGAAAGTACTCGGTCATCTTCTGCTGACTTTCGCAAGAACTGAAAAGGTTGGGCGATAGATTCATTATCGGCTACAAAAACTGTTCGTTCTTGCTGCGTATTCAAAATCAAATCTTGTGCCTGACTCGATACGCCTAAAAACAAGCATATCAAAAGGATAATGGGAGTCAGTTTTTGATGTAGTAAATACTGAGTTCTCATATTAACGTAGTATTGTGTGATTAAAATACCTACTCTTTTCTAGGATTTTCGGCATCCTCCCTAAGCGATCTACGCTAGTAATTATGACTAATAATACCTATGTGTTGATTGCTATGACAAAGTTGACCATTTTGGATGTGCCATTTCTTTCAATTGTGATGCCGTTTCTTTCAAAAGGTATCCAATATTCCAAAAATAGATGAGAACTAACTTGAATATGAAATTTTCAGATGTAAATGTTCTGAATGGTAGGATTTTTGTTCTGAACGGTAAATTTGAAACATAATAAATAGTGGAAATGACACTTTTTGGTTCTTTTCTGAGAGAATCGTGCCCCGAATGAAAAGTGATGAGCATATTCTATGCAGATTTGTTAACTACCCGACAAGTAGTTTCCTCACTCCCAATTTTCTCCCTACATTTGCCGAGGGATGGTGAAACGAGAATCTAATGTTTTCGACTTGCTATTTTGTCATTATGCTTCGTTAAATCCCGATAGCTATCGGGACGCCTTAGCTCTGCTAGGACTGCGTTTTTTGCCTCGCCTAATAACAAACTAGCTGTGTCCAAATTCAATATCTCATCGTTACATCATTCCGCAAAACCGAAAAAATGAGTAGCGAATTATATCTATACAATACCACTACTAAGCAAAAAGAAGTATTCAAGCCTTTGGTCGAAGGTCGAGTTGGGCTGTATGTCTGTGGACCTACGGTTTACAGCGATGTGCACTTGGGCAACTGTCTGACGTTCACGCGCTTTGATGTGATCTATCGCTACTTGAAGTATTTGGGGTATAAAGTTCGCTATGTGCGCAACATCACGGATGTAGGGCACTTGGTAGGCGATACGGATGACTCTGGTGCAGATGATAAGTTGGCGAAGCAAGCGCGTCTGGAGCAACTAGAGCCGATGGAAGTGGCGCAGAAGTATGCCAATGGCTTTCACGATATGATGCGTATCTTGAATAATTTGCCGCCTAGCATAGAACCTCGTGCGACAGGACACATTCCTGAGCAAATACAGATGGTACAAGATATTTTGGATCAAGGTTTTGCTTACGAAAGCAATGGATCGGTTTATTTTGATACCATAAAATACATAGAAGCCGGACATGACTATGGCAAAGTCTCCGGTCGTATCGTCGAGGATTTGATGACCGAAACGCGCAATGATCTAAAGAATCAAAGTGAAAAGCGACATCCTTCGGACTTTGCGATTTGGATGAAAGCAGCCGACAATCATTTGATGCATTGGAAGTCTCCTTGGTCGCAAGGTTTTCCGGGCTGGCATCTGGAGTGTTCGGCGATGAGTGTCAAATATTTGGGTAAGCGATTTGACATCCATGGAGGCGGAAATGATCTCAAATTTCCGCATCACGAAAACGAGATGGCACAAAACAAAGCGGCTTGCAACTGTGAAGGAGCTCAGTATTGGATGCACACCAATATGCTGCTGATGAACGGCAAAAAAATGTCGAAAAGCGATGGTAATAGCATCATGCCACCAGAACTATTTAGCGGCGAGAGCGAGCACATCAGCAAAGGCTACAGCCCAATGGTGGTGCGGTTTTTCATGTTACAGTCGCATTACAGAAGTACATTGGACATCACCGATACTGGACTACAAGCCGCCGAAAAGGGCTATCAAAAACTCATGGAAGCCTACAAAACCTTGCAGCAACTCACACATCCTGGCGAAGAGCAAGTCAACCAAGCCGTAGAGCGACCGATTTTAGGGCTAATCGAGAAAGTCCATGCCGGCATGAACGATGACTTTAATACTGCCAAAGCTATCGCGCGTCTGATGGGGCTAAGCAGTTTCATCCATAAATTTCACAATCAGCAGCTTTCTTTATCACAAGTTTCTATCGCTACTTTCGAGCAATTGCAGCAGACTTTTCAAGACTTCCTCTTTGATGTACTAGGATTGAAAGAAGAAGGAGAAGCCGCAGGAAATGGCAATAGTACTGCATTGGACGGTGTGATGGAGCTAGTACTACAACTGCGTAGTGAAGCACGCGTCAACAAAGATTGGGCGACCTCCGATGTCATCCGCGATCAGTTACAAGCACTCGGTATTCAAGTCAAAGACGGCAAGGAAGGTAGTTCTTGGACGGTATCGTAAGGGGCGAGTTGAGGTTGATTCTAAAAGTGGACTACATTTGTCTATGATTAGGTAATTAGCTGATTGTTAGCTGTTTGTGTTAATAGGTCGTCAGGTGGTTTCGTTCTCGTTTATTCATAAAACAAGTGGATAAATAGCGCTATCTAACTTCCACTTTCCTGATTTCATACTTTTTCGCTGCACTCCTCCTCATTTGAATTAATATTTTTGCCTAGCTCGTTGGTTAACAATAGTGTTTTAGCCATTACGTGCAACTATTTACATGTTACAAATTCAAGAATCGGCAAACCCTTTTATTCAATGAGTGCCACACTTCATACTTTCCCTGTCGTGCCCACCAAAAGCGATCTTTCTCAGGTGTTTAGTGCTACCAACGTTCTTATTGTAGGCGATGTGATGATTGATCGGTACATAAAAGGCTCGATTGATCGAATTTCGCCAGAAGCACCTGTCCCTATCGTCAATCAACAATCCGTAGAAAACAGACTCGGTGGTGCCGCCAATGTCGCGCTCAACATCAAGTCATTAGGCTCGACACCTTATTTGTGTGGCGTGGTGGGCGAAGATTATTATGGTGAAGAACTAATCACCTTACTACAAGACCATCATATTTCCTCAAAATGTATCTATACGTCTTCTAGGCGCAGAACGACAGTCAAAACACGGGTGATGGCAAGTCATCAACATATCTTGCGACTGGACGAAGAAGATACCTACCCACTCAGTAGCGAGGAGCAGCAAGATTTCATGAACAACATCAAAGAATTGCTGGACGCGAAGGAGATTGATGTTATTCTATTTCAAGACTATAACAAAGGAGTCTTGGACATCCCGATCATCCGAGAAGTCATTCTAGAAGCCATCAAAAGAGATATTCCAACTGTTGTCGATCCCAAAGCAGAGAACTTTTGGGAGTATAAAAGAGTCACTTTATTTAAGCCCAACCTGCGAGAAATTGCTGCTCAAGTGCCTTTCTCAGTAGAACCCAATATCGCCAGTCTATCAAAGACGACTGATTATATTCGTCAGCAAATAGGGCAGGAGCATACACTAATCACGCTATCTGAAAAAGGCATTTTTGCCGATCACCCGACGCATAAAATTTTGCCGACCAGACCACGACCCATCAACGATGTCTGTGGTGCAGGAGATGCAGTCATCAGCACAGTTGCCATTGGTATTGCCAATGATGTGCCGCTCGATCAGATTGCTACGCTAGCAAACATCGCCGGAGGACAAGTCTGCGAACAAGTCGGCGTCGTCCCGGCGGAAGTGGATAATTTGTTGCAGGAGTATCATAAGAATGCGTAAGGGAAGTTGTAAAATATAATCTACCCGTTTTTGATTTTCTCACAGGGCGATTGTGTCGTTGCTCATCGGTCGTGTAGCTCAGGCTATGCTCCCTCTTCGCGCCTCGCACTCGCTTGTGATAATTCTCAAAAAATTGGACACCTTATTTATTACAAATTCCCTAATTTGCGCTCCACAATTTTATTTCAATATGCAACGATTTAGCTTTTTCGCACTTTTGTTTTCACTGTCCACTCTTCTGTTTTGGCAATGCGAAAGCGATGCTTCTACCATGCAGTCTTTCGATTTATTAGAATACGGCGTGCCTATGTCTATTCGAGTTCCGGTCGATTCGCCACAGGTCAAAATGTCGGAAGGATTTCTAGGCGACAAAGAAGTCAGCATCAAGGCTGGAGAGGGTTTTGACGTTTTGCTGACCTATGCTCCGGCGAGCACTTCTGATATGGCACAACTTAAAGCGGAACAACTGGGCTACGTAAAGAGCATTTCCAATTTTGAGCGTATTGTAGAGGAAGAAGAAGCCGGATTTATTTACGAAACGGCTATCGACAGCACCCAAAGCTTCTACGGATTTCGATACATCCGTCTACAAGGTGACATTCAGTATCTTTTTCAGTCTGGCTTGATCGGTACATTCGCTTTGGAAGATGCGCAGATGATGTATGCGGCGGTGAAGGAGGAAGAGTAGTATACTGTAGAAAGAGTGTACTGATAATTCAAATAAAGCTTTATTTCTTCTTAACTCACTGACAATATGCTTTTGACTTGTGTAAAGCATATTTGTCATCCTATATACAGCTTGAGTCCGCCTCCTGCCGGCTAGGCAGTTACTTTTTTTCATTGCCAGAAAAAGTAACCAAAAAAGTCTAGTTTGTATAAATCGCTCCGCGTATACAAACGGCAGCCCGCCGAGTAGGACAAAAGTCACACTATAAGACTAGCGGCTAAGATTTTTGAAGTCTAAGCAGAAAAGTGTTAGCTACACTGCCTGCAATGCCACCAATTTCCCATATTCTTCATCGTACTCTAGTAGCTCCAGATGTGTACCTTGTTCCACAATTTGTCCATCTTTCAGGACGATAATGACATCTGCGTGCTGTACAGTAGACAAACGATGTGCGACGATGAAAGTGGTGCGGTTCTGCATCACTTTGACGAGTGCATCTTGTACGAGCTTTTCTGATTCAGAGTCTAGTGCAGAAGTCGCTTCGTCCAGAATCAAGATCGGTGGATTGCGAAGAATAGCTCGTGCGATAGTCAGTCGCTGCCGTTGTCCGCCGCTTAGTTTGTTGCCGCGATCGCCTATGTTGGTCTGATAGCCATTTTCAGTTGCCAAAATGAACTCGTGCGCATTGGCAACTTTGGCGGCGGCGATGACTTCCGATTCTGTTATATTTTTTAGTCCAAAAACGATATTGTTATAGATGGTATCATTGAAGAGAATGGCTTCTTGAGAAACAACACTCATTAGATCGCGTAGGTTTTTCAGACTGACTTCACGTATGTCAATACCGTCTATTGTGATGCTGCCTTGTTGTGGATCGTAAAATCTAGGTAGTAAGTCTACAAAAGTTGATTTGCCTGCTCCTGAGCCGCCCACGAGTGCGATACTTTGCCCTTTGGGGATGGACAAATTGATGTTTTGAAGGGCAGCTTGTTCTTGATTGGCATAGGCGAATGTGAGGTTGTTGTAGCGAATAGTATGCTGAAAATCAGTGAGTTGTATTGGTTGTTTAGGGTCTGAAATAGGATTGGGTGTTTGTAAGATTTCTTCGACGCGGTCTATGGCAGCTAGTCCTTTTTGGATGCGGTAGAGCGATTTGGAGAGTTTTTTGGAAGGTTCTAAAATCAAGAAAAAAGCATAGAGAAAAGAGAAAAAAGTAGAGATGAGTAGACCGCTGCTATTGATTTCTTTAAACCCATACCAGATCAAAAATGCAAAAGTCATAACACCCAAAAATTCCGATAAGGGCGAAGACAAATCGGTACGCCAAAGCAGCCGATTGACCCAAAAACGGTAGCGATTATTAGCGTCTCCAAAATGATCGTTCTGATAACCTTCCGCGCCAAATGCCTTGACAATCCGTAATCCTGACAACGCTTCTTCCATTCTTGAGACCAGCAATCCCAGCGTCTGTTGCGCTTCGCGAGACTGTTTCTTCAATATCTTCCCCAAGCCACCAATCACCAATGCCGTAAACAGAATCAGCACAAAAACAATCCCCGTCAGTTTTGGACTTAACACCAGCATCGCGCCCATTGCCCCGATGACCATCAAAGGTTCACGTACCGCCGTCTCCAGCATACCCAAAACACTCCACTCGATCTCCTGAACATCAGCGGTGATGCGCGACATAATATCTCCTTTTCTTGCCTCCGAAAAGTAAGATAGCGGCAAAAACATTGCTTTATCGAACAAGGAAGCCCGCACATCTCGAACAATACCAGATCGAACAGGCGTCATAAATACCAATGCCAAATAGCGAAATAAATTTTTGAAAAAGAAGACGACGATGATGAACGCACAGGCATAAATCATCGTACGCTCCGCTCCATATTCATTAATAAATTGCCCGAAATAATAGTTGGCTGTCCCTTCCAGCGCTTCTGCATTCCATGCCCATTCCGGTCGCGCCGTCACCGCCTCTACTTCGCCAAACAATACATTCAGAAAAGGAATAAGCGCAGGGACACTCACGATAGAAAAGATGACTGTCAGTATGTTGCTGATGACGTGTCCGGCGATCAGTCCGCGATAGGGTGATAAATATCGGAGGATGGATTTCATGGGGCAAAATTAGGGAAAATCTTGTTGTGGAATGCATAAGCGAGAATACTGTACTTACGCATAAGGCTCCCAAGCCTCCTGCGCCACTTCCCAATCTTCCATCGCTGTTTCTAGGTCTTTTTTCAACTGACCGTGTTCCTGCATGACATCATTCGCATCCGCTTGATTATAAAACTCGGGCTGTGCCATAGCAGTTTCTAGCTTTTCCATCTTTACTTCGATGCGCTCTATTTTCTTCTCTGCTTGGCTGACCGCGCGCATCAGATTCTTGCGTTCTTCATGACTGATTTCGGGTCTGCTCACAGAGGCTGATGCAGTAGGAGTGGATGCTGCTGCTTTGCTGTTTTTGGAGTCTTGTAGCTCGACATCGCGCATATTATCCAATGCTCGTTTCCCCAAAAAATAGTTGACATCGCCGAGGTAGCGATGGAGTTTTCGATCTCTAAATTCCAGCGTCGTATCTGTCAATTCTGCTAAGAAATCGCGATCATGAGAAACGACAATCATCGTCCCTTTATAATCCATCAATGCTTGTTTGAGGACATCTTTGGAGATCATATCCAAATGGTTGGTCGGCTCATCGAGCACCAGCAAATTGAAAGGATTGAGGAGGAGACAAGCTAGTGCTAGACGCGCTCTTTCTCCACCTGATAGCACCGATACTTTCTTATCTACATCTTCGCCAGTAAACATGAATGCGCCCAAAATATTGCGCAAACGCGTCCGCAACTCTGGAGGTGAATAATATTCCATCGTTTCGAGCAGCGTCAGCTTAGCGTCTAGTGTATCCGATTGATTCTGAGCGTAATAGCCAATCTGTACATTATGACCTAAATCGACTTCACCATCGCTCGCTGGGATATTTTGGACGATGATTTTGGCGAGCGTTGATTTACCTTGCCCGTTTTGCCCCACAAATGCTATACGCTCACCACGCTCCACTTTGAAGTCCACATCCGTCAGCACTTTTAGATCACCATAGTTTTTGGTCAAGTCTTTACCTTCTACGACAATCTGACCGGAACGTGGCGGATCAGGAAAGCGTAAATTCATACTCGCCACATCGGTCTCTACTAGCTCGACACGCTCCATTCTATTCAATTGCTTTTGCATGGATTGTGCCATTTTGGTTTTGGTAGCTTTCGCCATAAAGCGATTGATGGTGCGCTCGCGCTGCGCGATGACTTTTTGTTGGTTGCTGTAAGTCGATTGCATTTTTTCCATGCGCTCGGCTTTAAGCTCCATATATTTGCTGTAAGCAGCTTTGTAGTCGTATAGCTTTCCGAGTTCGACTTCTAGCGTTCTTTTAGTCGTATTGTCCAAAAACTGTTTGTCGTGAGAGATAATAATGACCGCACCAGAATAAGTTTTCAAGAACTGTTCCAGCCAAATAATAGACTCGATGTCTAGGTGATTGGTCGGCTCATCGAGTAGCAGATAGTCCGGTCGTTGGAGTAGCATTTTGGCGAGTTCGATCCGCATCTGCCAGCCGCCACTAAACTCATCCGTCAGTCGATCAAAGTCCGTTTGTTTAAACCCCAATCCTTTCAGCACCCGCTCCGTATCCGCCTGCATTGATTCTCCGCCGAGTAACTGAAAACGCTCATTGGCTTCTGCAAATTCAGTTAACAATTGCATATAACCATCGCTTTCATAGTCGGTGCGCGTAGCAATATCGTGGTTCATTTGCTCCATTCTCGCCTCTAGCTCCCGAAGACTCTCGAATGCTGTGAGCGACTCTTCCATGACCGTCTTTCCTTTCGGAATATCCATTTCTTGATGTAGAAATCCAAGTGTGCTACTGCCCGGACGTGCGATGTTGCCCTCTTGCGGAGAAATCTCTTCGGCGATGATCTTCATCAACGTAGATTTACCGGCACCATTGCGACCTACTAGCCCTATCTTTTCTCCTTCTTGAATGACAGTATTGACGCGATCTAATAAGATGCGATCACCGTATTGTATGTATATATTGCTTGCTGTAATCATTTGTTTAGCTTTGAGCTATTAGTCATTAGCAGTTAGCCAATTAGCGGAAATCAGTATTCAGATATTTAGGTACGATTACTGATTTTGACTTTAAAACTGTCTGGATTTCTTGTCCTCTCTCGCGTATCACACATTACCTCTCAGCCCTAAAAAAAATTACTCCCTCGCCACCTTCTCCAGCGTAAACCCAAAAGTAGAACCCATTTGCCGTGCGCTGCGTACATTGATGGTTTGCTCGTGTGCTTCGATGATGTGTTTGACAATGGAAAGCCCCAGACCTGAGCCACCACGCTGCCTAGAGCGACTTTTGTCGACGCGATAAAAGCGGTCAAAGACGTGTGCCAAATGCTCAGAAGGAATACCGATGCCGTTGTCTGCCACTTCGATCAGGATGTGTTTGTCCATGTCATAAAAGCTGACTTTGGTATGTCCATCTTCCTTGCCGTACTTGATGGAGTTGCTAATTAAATTGGTCAATACTTGTCGAATCAAACCTTCATCAGCATGTACCGTATAGGCAGTGTCTGCATCATTCTTGAAAATCAATTCAATATTATGCTGCTGCGCTTTCATTTCCAATTCCTCGAAGACTTCTTCAGTTATCTTTTTGATATTGACATTGCGGATGTCTAGCATCAGGTCACCTGATTCTAGTTTAGCGATTGCTTCCAGATCCTGTACAATGGTGGTCAGTCGCTCCGTACTTTTGACTGCTTTTCGTAAATAATAAACGAGTCTTTCTTTATCTTCCCAAGCACCATCCAGCAAGGTGTCCAGATAGCCTTGAATAACGAAGATCGGTGTTTTGAGTTCGTGTGAAATATCACCTACAAAACGGCGGCGATACTCTGCCCATTCTTTGTACTTCTCCAATTCGATTTGCTGATTGGCAGCCCATTTTTCTACGTCTTTTTCTACTTCTTCGAATATGCTAGCATCAGAGCTAACGGTATCTTTTTTCTCTTGGGCAGATAATTTACTTTGATGTATCGTCTTGTAAATCAGCTTGATACGTCTATAGACATACTTTTTGATGGCAAATAGAAAGACTAGATAAGTCGCGATAAAGAACGAAATCGCAGAGATAAAGTAAATCAGAAACCGGTAGTTCAGAAAACTACTTTCCAATAACAGATGAGGCAAGAAGACGACTACAGCGACGATCGTGATCCAAAAGGCAGCGAAGAGGGAAAGCTGTCGTGGACTATAGTTCTTTTGAATTTGAAGTGGATTAAAACTCAAATTTATACCCGATACCTTTAATGGTTTTGATGTACTCATCCCCTATTTTTTCTCTCAGTTTCCGAATATGAACATCTATTGTCCGATTACCGACGATGACATCCGTGCCCCAGACTTTGTTGAAAATTTCGTCGCGCGAAAATACTTTACCTGGTTTAGAAATCAATAAGCTGAGCAGCTCAAATTCTTTTTTTGCCAATTCTATTTCTTGCCCGTCTTTGGTGACTGAAATACGTTCTTTATTGACCGTCAAATTTCCTAAAGTCACTGTCGCTAGCTCTTCTGCTTCCGCTGTTCGAGCACGCCTAAGTAATGCTTTGATGCGGCTGATCAACACCCTAGGGCGGATAGGTTTGGTGATGTAGTCATCACCGCCGACTTCCAGTGCCGCGATCTGCGAATAGTCTTCATCTCGTGCCGTCAAAAAAGCAATCAGCGTATGATTGAATTTTTCTTTCTGCCGCAAATATCGACAAACTTCCACACCATCCATCCTTGGCATCATAATATCCAAGACGACTAGATCGGGGTTTTCTTCCTCGGCTACTTTGATGCCTTCCTCTCCGTTCGCTGCGATGAAGGTCGTATAGCCTTCTTTGTCTAGGTTAAACTTGAGAATTTCAAGAATGTCCGGCTCGTCGTCGACGATTAAAATCTTTTGGTTGCTCACGATGAAACTAATTTGACTAAAAAATAGAAGTGAAATCAGGTGTTTAACATTAGGGGCGGCTTAGCCGTCGCAAATTAAATAAAAAAGTCAGTGATGGGAAGTTAATTATTTGTGTACTCAAAGTTAGTTGAATGGAAAACAAGATGATAATTGACTTTAGGAAGGGATGCTCGTAACGTCAAAACACAAATTCTTGTATTTTCTATTCTCGCACAACCTTTGCCATTCTGTAGATACTCTGTTACTATTGAATTATTGAAACAAAAAACGTAATTTTGCGCCCTTATGAGAAAAAAGTTGTATTTTTTGTGCTTGATGGTCGGATTGTTGGTACTTGGTGCTTGCAAGACAGAGTTTGAGAAGATTCGGACGAGTGGTGACCCAAAGCTATTGTTAGACACCGCGAATGCTTATTTTGAAGAAGGGGAGTATCAGAAAGCACAGACGTTGTACGAACTAATTTTGCCCGTTTACAGAGGAAAGCGGGAGTTGGAAGACATTTATTACAATTACGCCTATACTTATTATAATTTGGGCAGTTACATATTGGCGTCTTACTATTTCGATAATTTTAGCAACACATTTGGAAACAGTCCCCGCAAGGAAGAAATAGACTTCATGGCGGCTTATTCCAATTATCAGCTATCGCCTAGCTTCCGCCTCGATCAGCAATATACCAATCAAGCAATCAACCAACTACAAAATTTCATCAATACTTATCCCAATAGCGAACGTTTGAGCGATGCCAACGCTTTAATTGATGAACTGCGTAAAAAATTAGAACAAAAAGCGTTCGATTCGGGTATTCTATACTACGACATTCGCCAGTACGCTTCTGCTATTCAAGCCTTGGAAAATTTGTTAAAAGATTTTCCAGAGACAAGCCGAGTAGCGGAAGTCCGTTATTATATTGTCAAGTCTGAATTTGAATATGCTGAAAACAGTATTGTAGAGCGTCAGATCGAGCGATATTCATTGGTGATCGACTATGCAAAACAATTCGTACGCAAGCACGGCAGAACTGAGTATGTCAATGAAGTAAAAACCATCTTGAAAAAAGCCGAACTTAAATTAAAAACAATAGAGAAAGATGACAGATATAAAATCAAGAGTACAGTCTATTGATGCGAATGTTTCTGCTCGTGATGTGCAGGATTTAGCGTCAAAGACCGCCAATATCTACGAAACCCTCAATGTAGTTTCTAAGCGTGCCAAACAGCTTTCTGTTGACTTGAAGCATGAGCTACACCAAAAACTAGAGGACTTTGCTGTATCTACGGATACCATCGAAGAGGTGACAGAGAACAAAGAGCAGATCGAAATCTCAAAGTTCTATGAGCGTCTACCCAGCCCAACTATCATCGCGACGACAGAACTGTTGAATGATGAGCTGTTCTACCGCTACAAAGACAAGAAGCCGCGCGGCTAAATTGGAGTAGAATGGCGATTAAAAGGGCATCAGTGAGATTCATTGATGCCCTTTTCGTATTTATTGCTTCACTACTCTCACCGATTGTCTATTTTCTGTATTGACCAACTGATAAATGCCGCTTGGTAAATTTTGTATGTCATAGTCGATGCCTGACACGGCTCGCTGCCAGTTTTTCACCACTTGCCCATTGATGTTCAGCAACTGCAAGTCTTGAACGCCACCTTTCACTCGAAAAGTAGACGTGACCGGATTGGGGAAGACTTGTAGATCGTCCTTTTCATGCCAAGTCGAGTGTACTATCGGAGAATACTCAAAAGTACCATCTAAATCCACCATTTTCAGCCGATAGTAATTACTGCCTTTTGCTGGATGGTGGTGCATCCAAGCATAAAACAACGCGCTGAGGCTACCATTTTCCTCTTGAGTTTTGGTTTTGTGTAGTAATGCAAATTGTTTGCCGTTCGTAGAATGCTCTATTTCATAATGGCTAAAGTCGATCTCTGTCGCCGTCGTCCAGCTCAGTTGGATATGGTCGGCTTTAGGTCGAGCTTGTATGTCTACTAACTCTACAGGCAGCACAATATCAAAAGCGCAATTGTCCCCAAAAATGATAAAATAATCCAAGGTCACTTCCTCATTGGGATCATCAAAGTCCGTACACGCTCGAAACTGAAAGGAAGTATTGGGCGTCAAAGTGATCGGTCCGCCATAAATGAGGACATCTACAGCCACGTTCTCCCAGTCGTCATCACAATTGTCTACACCTCCGATGGTTGCATTTTCATTGTAGTTCGTGGCATCGAGATCATTGTTATCAGCAAGTGCGCCGCAGTCGGTATCGGCATCGCTGTTGTTGATCGCGTTGTTGTTGTCTGCTAGAAAGTAAGCCGTAGAGTTGTTGAGTCTGTAACAAAGGAAAACATCGTCGCCGTTGTCTAGATTGCCGCTGGAAGAGAAGACAAAAGTAGCTTCCAATGTCGTACATTCGGATGCCGCAAAAGGACCGATGATGCCATTGTTGACGTTGTTGTCATCAGGCATACGTGGGAGATCGACATCAAAGCAATTGCCTACATTATCGTCGCAGAAAAAATTGGGTACGACATCTCCGTTGTTGGTTGCAGAGGGCGGTACAGTCAGTCCCGGTCCTGGGTAAATGATTTGAGCGCACGAGGGCGCGATTGTACTACACAAAAAAAGGTAGCACAAGAGAGGATAACTTGTTAATTTTCTCATAGAAATATAATACTATTGCTCCCCTGCTTTCAGGGAAGCACTATTCATAAAGTGATTTCAAACTAGCTTGAGCATTCTACGAGATGAAGGAAAAGAATGCTGAATTGTGTTTGTGTTTGGAAGGCAATCTACTGATTCACGTCATTGACTTACTATCAGGGAAGTAGATATTAAAAACAATTCTAATGTCACAAATATAATAAAAATATATGAATTTATCAAATATGTATAACTGTATTAAACTACTCAAAATCAGCGTACTATGACAGCTATCGAACACACTCAGCGATGGCTCAGTAACTTTGTGATTGGGTTGTCGCTATGTCCTTTCGCCAAACTACCTTTTGAACAACAAAAGATTCGATATGTGCCCGAGCAGAGCGACTTCCTAGAAGACATGGTGGCGAGCAGTATTCGGGAGTGGAATTACTTGATGTCACATCCTGAGGTGGAAACGACACTTCTTATTGTCACACACGGACTCAAAGATTTTGAAGCGTATCTGGACGCTTTAGCTATTTTGGAAGAGGCGTTGCAAGTAGCGCAACTGGAAGGTGTTTTTCAAATCGCTAGCTTTCATCCTGACTATCAGTTTGCCGGCACTCAAATGGATGATGTCAGCAATTACACTAATCGTTCTCCTTATCCGATGTTCCATTTTCTGCGTGAAAAAAGTGTACAATGGGCGGTCGCCTCTCATCCTGATACAGAAGCGATACCCGACCAAAACATTGCGCGGCTTGAGGCGTTGGGAATGGAGAAAACTAAACAACGACTGCATGACCTTGACAGAGCGGATTGATGCGATGGCGCAACTCGGCAATCATCTACGAACAGCAAAAGACGAGTATTTAGATGCCATAATCGCACGTACTGAATTTAACAACGGATGGCTCACTAAGGCGAATCAAAAACAAGCAATACAAGCCATTGCGACTCATTTTTTGACAAAAGAAGCCTTGGAGGCATGGGCGAATCGGTACGCGATTCGGGAAGACGGCAAGCAACAAACAGTCGGACTGATCTTGGCAGGCAATATTCCACTTGTCGGTTTTCATGATGTGCTTTGCGTTTTCATTTCTGGACATCGTGCGATGGTCAAATTCTCCGAAAAAGATCGATTCTTGTTGCCTTATCTATTTAAGTTGCTCAAAGAAATCCATCCGGTGACGGAAAGCTACTTTCAGATCGTGGAGCATCTTAAAGGATTCGATGCGGTCATCGCCACGGGCAGCAACAACTCAGCGCGCTACTTCGATGCTTACTTCGGGAAGTATCCAAATATCATCCGCCGCAATCGCAACGGGGTCGCCGTACTCAATGGCACAGAAAGCCGAGCAGAGTTGATTGATTTAGGCAAAGATGTCTTTCAGTATTTTGGTTTGGGTTGTCGAAATGTCTCTAAACTATATGTCCCAAAAGGCTACAACTTCGATTTGCTGTTAGAAGCTTTACACGAATACCGGGAGATCGTCCTTCACTCCAAATACAAAAATAATTTTGACTATCACTACGCGCTTTTCATCATCAATCGAGCAAAATACCTCGCCAATGGCTGTATTTTGATGCGAGAAGATGACGCTATTGTATCACCCATCGCCAATTTGTATTACTCTTTCTATGACAATGAACAAGAACTGGTCAGTTTGCTTAACGAACGCGCGATAGAGATTCAGCTAGTAGTTTCTAAGTCGGCTTTGAAAGACTTGCAAGTGCCCAATTTCCGATTCGGAGAAGCGCAGCAGCCGAAACTAGATGACTATGCAGATGGTGTAGATACGATGGCATTTTTGAGTTCACTATGAGTATGCAAAAACGCTATTGTTTTGATTCATTGACAACAGAATTAACAGTCCGAAACAAATGAATCCAGTCTGTTTTGCCTTGTTTTTTACCTGTTCTGACAATCACTGTCTTGGTTTTGGGAGAAACGTATACAAATTGTCCTAAAAAGCCTGCCGCATAATAGTTATCAGTCCCAATTTTGTAGGTGGTTGGGCTGTGATTTTGGGTATTTTTATCATGATAAGTTGCCAAAAGATAACCGCTCTCGACTAGGCTGCTATCAGTAGTATATATCACTTCCCGCCACCAATGATTTTTGTAGTTGGGAGCGTCGATTTGAGTTGTATCTGTCTGTAAAACTAAGTCAATCCACTCTGGACTGATAAGTTTTTTCCCATTGAATGTGCCACGCTCCACATACAGATGACCCAATTTTAATAAGTCGGATGTCCTGACATTCAATCCATAAGAAAATTTAGGTACGTTGTGCTTTTTGCTATCTATGCTCCATGTTGCATCGTAGCTCATTTGTAGTGGTTGCCAAACTTTTTCCTCCAAATAATCGGGCACAGTCTTCCCAATAGCATTTTCCAATACCCAGCCTAGTATATCTGTGTTGACTGAGATATAATCAAAGTCTTTCGATTGTTTTGAGATTTCCATTTGACGGATGTATTTTCTCAAATTGATGCCATAGTAGAACTTGGCTAAGTTGCCGAATGGATTATAGTAGGCTTCTGAAAAGTGAATACCCGACTTCATATCTAATAACTCCTCTATTGTGATGGTGCCCAAATCACTATCTTGAAATTCAGAAATATACATTGCTACAGTGTCTTGCAGCGAATTGATTTTTCCATCTTCGAGAGCGATGCCTACTAAGAGCGATAAAAACGATTTGGAAACAGAATTGACACAATGTAAATCTGACGGTTGATAGCCATTTAAATATTGTTCGTATATGACGGTATCATGCCTTAGTACGATGAAAGAAGTTGTTTTGCTATCTTTTAAGAAGGCTTCAAAGTTGCCTGCGATAAGGTAGTCTTCACTTATATTTTTTTCATGAAATAAATCAGGACGGATTTGGCGGGGGAAGGCAAAAATGGAATCAGCTAGAGGATGTTCTATTTTGACAGACTCAAACTTTTTGTAGTCATCATAGTTGCCGAAGTTCCAAACAACAGTGCGTCCGACATGGCAAGCAGTCAGCGTAAAAAGTAAACAGCACCAAAGAGCTAACTTATGCATATTGCGAGTGTAAGATACAACTAACACTATATTGTGATGTTCTGACTTCTTTAGCGAAGAATGCTAAATTAGCACATTAAAATCACTCTACAGGACGACTTATTTTATGAAGCCATTTTTACTCTTGTTTTTGTTTTCTATTCCAATTTTTTCCACCGCTCAAAAAGATACCACACTTCTAGAAGGTGACTTAGTTACTTTCACCATACAAGCTGATCGGATTCAGCCTAGTTCACTGCGACAGCCCTATGCCGTTTCTACTTATAAAGCGACAGAACTGCAAGAAACGCGACAGCAGTTGTCGCTGCAAGAATATGTCAGTCACATTCCAGGTCTGTTCAGTCTGAATGCCAATAACTATGCGCAGGACTTGCGGATTTCGATGCGCGGATTTGGCGCGCGCTCGGCATTTGGGATTCGAGGGATCAAATTGATCGTAGATGGGATTCCAGAAACCACACCTGACGGACAAGGACAAGTCGATAATCTAAATTTAGGGATCATCGAGCGAGTAGAAGTGCTAAAAGGCTCAGCATCAGCTCTTTATGGTAATGCTTCGGGGGGCGTCATCAACATCCAAACAATAAGTTTGATTGATAGTAACTTTCTATCTTTTCGACCGACCATTGGCGCATTCGGGTTGCAACAATATCAACTCAAAGGTGGACTCGCCAATGAGAAGCAACAACTCATCGGGCACATAGCACATACTCGAACTGATGGCTATCGAGTCCAAAGCGGTCTCCAATCGACCAATCTGAACTTGCGATTTCGGCAGCAACTCAATAAAAACGCCAATCTTCGGCTACAATTCAACTTCGTCGATAGCCCCATAGCAGACGATCCTGGTAGCTTGAATCTGGAAGCAGTCGAGACAGATCGCCGGCAGGCACGAGATCGAAATGTGCTATTTCAGACTGGAGAAGCGATTCAGCACTGGAAGACTGGAGCGACTTATCAGACCATTTTGAGAAAATATGCCATCAAATCCTACGGTTTCTTTGCACAGCGAAATTTTGAAGGACGACTACCTTTTGAAAATGGTGGCTGGATTGACTTAAATCGCAATTACTTTGGGCAAGGGTTAAATGTAGAGCGTTTTGGACTTTTCCGTGGTGCAGAATATTACATTCATTTGGGGTATGACTGGGCAGTGCAGCGCGACGACCGACAGCGATTCCGAAATCTGGAAGGCACACGCGGTGAAGTGACGCTCGATCAGTTGGAGCAATTTAGTAATCTGGGATTGTATGCGTTGGGGGATTGGGAATGGAACAATTGGCACATTAATCTGGGCTTGCGCTACGACTGGAACTGGATAGGTGTAGATGAAAATATCGGTGATCGAGACGAAAATATCAACTTGACTGCTTTCAATCCAAGCATCGGCATCAATTACTATTGGTTCAACAATTGGTCGGTCTTTGGAAGCTATCGTTCTAGTTTTGAGACGCCCACATTGAGCGAGTTGTCCGCCAATCCGACCAATGAAGGCGGCTTCAATGAAAATCTAGATGCCCAAGAAGCTGATAACTTTGAGTTGGGAGTGAAATATCAAGGCAGAGCCGGGCTGGGATTTGAATTGACCGCTTTTCGCGTATTGACGACCAATGATTTAGTACCTTTTGAGTTGGCAGATTTTCCTGATCGTACTTTTTTCAGAAATGCTGGTGAGACGGTAAGAAATGGGGTAGAGGCAAATATGAGTTATATCTTTTCTCCAAAATGGCAAGCTAGTCTATCCTACACCCTTTCTGACTTCAGGTATGTTGCTTATAATCTCCCCAATGCTGACTTTTCTGGTCGAGAACTGCCTGGTATCCCGAAACACTTGGCTTCTTTTCTACTGACGCATCAGGCAAAGGACGGCTTGCTACTGCGGACACAACTGCGCTACTTAGGCGATTTTTTTGCAGAAGATGCCAATCAAGTACAAATCGACGACACCTGGATCGCTGATCTGAGTTTGGCTTATCCATTTTCGCTTCCCGCCTTACGCTTACAGCCGTTTATCGGCATCAATAATTTGTTCGATGTGCGCTACTTTGATAATGTCCGAATTAATGCATTCGGGAATCGCTACTACGAACCTGCTGCCGGACTAAACATCTATGGTGGTATCAAGTTTCAGCTACACTAATCTGAAGAAGACGTCAGTGTACAGCAGATAGCTATACGTCTACTTATCAAACTAGATTAGAATTTTTATTCAAAAATGCTATCTTGCGCCCTCATAAATTTTAATATTTTATTTCAAACACAAATTTATTTTGTGTTGTTTGAGATACAATGACTGTGAGAGCAGTAATGAAATGAGGCTAAAGACATTAGTGAGCAACAGAAATCAACTCAGTAAAGCGTCTTTACTAAGTTGGTCTCAAGAGAAAACTACACCGAATATGTTTAGGAGATCGAACAGAATCAAACGACCATCGCTGTTCTGGTTACTGACAGAAGCAGGACGAGCGACTGCGGAGATTGGTATATCGTATCCTTATCGTTATCTTTTTGCAGAGAAAAATAGTGGCGACGGTCATCCTGTGATCGTGTTGCCAGGTTTCATGGCGACAGACGCTTCTACTATACAGTTGCGCGACTACATCAACAAGCTTGGGTACACTGCTTTGCCTTGGAAAATGGGGCGCAATTATGGTCACACTCATTACATCGAGCAATTGGGTGAGTATGTAGATCAATTGTATCAGTTACATGGTTGCAAGGTGAGCATCATCGGTTGGAGTCTAGGAGGTATATTTGCGCGTCAGCTCGCCAAAGCGCATCCCGATAAAGTACGACAGGTCATCACTCTGGGCGCGCCTTTTCGTGGTGTCGGCAAAGCAAATAATGTCGCTTGGCTATATAATTTTCTGAAAGGTACAAGACGAGTCGCTCCGGCTAGTCAAGAGCTACTAGATGATCTACCCAAACCTGCGCCTGTGCCGACCACAGCTATCTATACCAAGCAGGATGGCATCGTCCCGTGGCAGTTGTGTATGGAAGAAAAAGAGACACGCATCCATCAAAACATAGAGGTGCGTAGTAGTCACTTTGGGATGGCGCACAATCCATCCGTGCTGCGCATCATCGCTGATCGACTGCAGCTAGAAGAGTACAGCTGGCGCGAATTTAGCACCAACTATATGCTGGAGGACTGGATTTTGTATCCTTCTGTTTCTTAAGTAGGTGAGCGCACAAAAAATCGAACAAAAGGTTGTTTCTGTCACTTAACAGTGAACATATGTCACTGAACAAAGCTGAGTAGCTGATTCTTTTCAATCAATTGATGAGCAGTTGATAATAACAAGATTAGCTTTTCCTGACTAAAACCTTTTGGGCTTATGAAGCACACTTTCTTGGGTAAGTTTCTTACCTTCTGTTGGGCTCGTTACAATAAATTTCAAGTGAGCAAATCCCCTCAAATGAATCTCGTTTGGGGTTTTTTCTTGTATACCATTACGGGTTTTCTGTTGCTTTCCATTCCATTGTTGCACAAGACGGATATAGCAGTTTTGGATAACTTATTCATTTCTACTTCTGCTATATCTACAACTGGTCTGGTCACCATTAGTGTCTTCGATTCCTATAATATCGTCGGTCAAGCGACCTATCTGCTGTCGGCAAATGCTTGATTATCGTATTGATGTATGTGGGACGTGTAGGCGTGCTGACTTTTGGTTTTGCGCTACTAGTTAGAAAGCAAAAGCTAAATGAAAGGATGCCGGAGGATGATTTGGCGGTTTGATGGTTTTGATACTATCGAAAGTCAAGTCGAAGGAATGTGGAGTTGAAGTATTGGAACGCAGCTTGTCTCGAAGTCACAAATATATTGTGGTCAGGTGAGCGTTTAAACTGCGTTCCAATCATCACTAAGGCGCAGGATTCGGCTGAGTGGTGTGCACTTCTTCTATGGCTTTCAAAACCTCTTCCGAAAGCGTGATTTCTGCACTTTCAATATTCTCTTTCAGTTGCTCCATACTCGTCGCACCGATAATGTTGCTAGTCATAAATGGACGATCATTGACAAAAGCAAGTGACATCTGCGCCAGACTCATATCGTGTGCTTCTGCGATCTCCAAATACTTAGTAGTCGCATCATAGGCGCGATCGTTGTTGTAGCGCGAAAGCCGTTTGTACTTATTGATGCGGTCGCCAGCTTTATCTTCCTTTTTGTGGTATTTGCCACTCAATAAGCCAAATGCCATCGGCGAGTACGCCAGCAAACCACACTGCTCTCGAATGGCTACTTCTGCCAAACCAACTTCAAAAGTTCTATTCAGTAAACTATATGGATTCTGAATGCTCACAGGGCGTGGCAATCCCATTTTCTCCGCTAAGTGAATCACATGCATCGTGCCCCACGGCGTCTCATTAGAGATGCCATAGTGCCGAATCTTACCTGATGTTATTAATCCGTTTAAAGTTTCTAGTACTCCTCCAAAATTATCTGACCAAGAATCTGATTCACTATACTGATAGCCTAACTGACCAAAGTAGTTGGTGCTTCTTTCCGGCCAATGTAGTTGATACAAATCCACATAATCGGTCTGCAATCTTCTCAAACTACCTTCTATAGCTGCCTGAATACTGTCTTTTGAATAGTCGAGCGTGGGACGGATATACGTAAAATTGGCACTTGGTCCTGTAACTTTGGTGGCTAAGATGATCTGATCTCTGTCTGTTCTATCTTTCAGCCAAGTACCGATGTATTCTTCAGTCAATCCATTGTTTTTCTTAGTGCTAGGGACGGCGTACAATTCCGCTGTATCTATGAAGTTGATACCTTGATCTAGGGCATAATCGAGTTGCTCATGCGCTTCAGCTTCTGAGTTTTGTTCGCCAAAAGTCATCGTGCCTAAGCATATTTTGCTCACTTTAAGGTCAGTCTGTCCGAGTGGTCGGTGTTCCATGTGTAATAATTGTGAAAGTTTAGGAAGGCGGCAAAAATAAAAAAAGGGCTAAAGAAATCTGTTTTCTTTAGCCCTCAAAAGCTATGTAAATTTAAAAGCTGTAAGGGAAGGAGTCGAACCTTCAAGAGGTGGTTAGCTGCTAACAGGGTTAGTGTTTATCCCAATTTCCTCACCCCCGAGACAGGAGGGCACGGCTGCCAATTTCGTCACCTTACAGTGTAAATATGAGAATATCGAATATCAATCTTAGAGATTTCGTTATTCACTATTCTAATCGCTGTAAGGGAAGGAGTCGAACCTTCAAGAGGTAGTTAGCCACAACACAATATAAATATTGGTGGTCAACCCACTATGCTGCGTTTATCCTATTATTCCTCACCCTCGAGACGGGAGGGCACGGCTGCCAATTTCGTCACCTTACAGTGTTATCAAAAAATACAACACGCTTCTGTGTTTCTTTCGATAGGACAAATGTAAAGTAAAAGACCTATATGCTGCAAATATTTTAACGATTTGCTATAAAATTTAAATATTTGATACTTATTAATTTATTTTTTTGACGAAATTTAAATTTTATGTCGCTCAATAATTACTTTACTGAAAAATCCTTAATCGCTTTTTTGAGCAAACTGCTTCCTGATTTTGCTCATTCCATTGAATCCTTTGCTAATTTTGCTAAATGCAATCCGTAATCGTCAATCTACAACAAGCTAGTATCGCTCAAGTCGATCAACTCGTCCTTAAAGACGTCTCTTTGGAGCTGACCGCTGGAGCATTCGTTTATCTGATCGGGAAGACCGGAAGTGGCAAGTCTAGTTTACTCAAAACACTATATGGTGCGCTGCCGCTCCAAAAAGGAACAGGTTTCGTCGCTGGATTTGATTTACAACAACTCAATCGCAAAACCATTCCAGCGCTGCGACGAAAGTTGGGGATTGTCTTTCAGGATTTCAATCTGCTATCAGATCGCTCTGTATCGGACAATCTGAAGTTTGTGCTGAAAGCAACTGGCTGGAAAGACAACAAGAAGATCGACCGCCGCTGTCAAGAAGTCCTCGCCGAAGTCGGATTGGAGAATAAAGCGCAGAAAATGCCGCATCAGCTTTCGGGAGGTGAGCAGCAGCGAGTGGTCATTGCTAGGGCGATTCTCAACGAACCCGTTTTGATCATTGCAGATGAACCTACTGGCAACCTCGATCCTGAAACTTCTGATGACATCCTGATGCTGTTGAAAGAATTATCTGCTCGACGTCGTACAGCCGTACTTTTTGCTACGCATGACTATCGCATCTTACAAAATTTTCCTTCCCGTATATTAAGGTGTAACAATGGTCGAATTTTTGGGGAAGAGGAGTTGTATATTTAGGAGAGTTGAGAGAGCAAGGAGAGTTTTGAGAAGAGAGCAAAACACCTAAATCAAGCCGCTGATTATCGAACTACTAATTACTCGTCGTTTGCTGCTAATTATTCATTGTTAATTGCACATTGAAAACTAAAACATGCCATCTAAACGTCAATTATTTTTACAACATGTAGCACCGACGAGCGATGCGCCTTTGGGTATTGAAATTGATCGGGCGGAAGGTGTCTATCTGTACGATGAGACCGGAAAATCTTATCTGGATCTCATATCGGGTATAGGCGTCAGTAGCTTAGGACATCGACATCATAAAGTGGTCACAGCGATCAGAAACCAACTGGATGCTTATCTGCACACTATGGTTTACGGCGAATATGTATTGACACCTCAAGTACAATTGGCGGAACTACTCAGTAGCCATTTACCTGATTCACTGGACAGTATTTATTTTGTCAACTCAGGAAGTGAAGCTACCGAAGGCGCGATGAAGCTGGCAAAAAGAGTGACCGGGCGCACCGAGATCATCGCTGCACAGAGAGCCTATCACGGTAGTACTCAAGGGGCAGCTAGTTTAATGTCGCCTACGACTTTCACTCAAGCTTTTTATCCGCTCTTGCCGGGTATTCGTCATATCGACTTTAATTGCGAGATGTGCCTGATGGATATTACCACTCAAACAGCCGCCGTTATAGTAGAAACAGTACAAGCAGAATGGGGTGTCCGTCCACCCACACCTGATTTTTTGAAAAAACTAAAAGCAAGATGCGAGGAAGTGGGTGCGTTACTGATTTTAGATGAAATTCAGGTGGGTTATGGTAGGACTGGATCGCTTTGGGCATTCGAGCAGCATGATGTGATACCCGATATTTTACTGATCGCCAAAGCCATGGGCGGCGGTATGCCGATGGGGGCATTCATCTCTAGTCAGACACACATGAAGACGCTTTCTGAGCGACCAGTTTTGGGGCATATTACTACCTTTGGTGGGCATCCGGTTTGCTGTGCGGCAGGATATGCAACGCTGAAAACTTTGCTGGAAGAGGATTGGATAGGGACAGTCAAGCGAAAGGAATCTTTATTTCACAAATTGCTGAAACATCCGCGCATCCAAGATATTCGCTCTGCCGGACTCATTATGGCAGTAGAAATCGGGGAGTTTGAGGAGATTCGGCGCATCATTCACTACTGTTTATCAAAAGGGTTGATTACTGACTGGTTTTTGTTCAATGAACGCAGCATCCGAATCGCACCGCCACTGACGATCAAAGAGCAAGAAATCGAGTGGGCGTGTCAGATCATACTAGAAGCACTCGACCAAACTTAGCACAAGCATAAAATAAATATATCATGCCAGCATCTATACTCGTCGTAGAGGACGATCAAAGTTTAGGATTTCTATTGACCCAACTATTAGAAGAAGAAAACTATAATGTCAAACTGAAGATTAATGGAGCTGACGCGTGGCAAACTATCCTAGAAGAAAATTTCGATGTGTGTATATTAGATATTATGATGCCAAAAATGGATGGATTACAGCTCGCCAAACGCATTCGGCAACATAATGCAGAGCTACCATTCATTTTTCTGACGGCTCGCTCTATGAAGGCAGACAAAATGAAAGGTTACGAAATAGGCGCAGAGGACTACATCACCAAGCCGTTCGATGAAGACGAATTGCTCTGGAAAATCAAAGTGATACTCAGAAGAGGAGAAAAAGAAGTATCGACGGAGTCTAAATTTGAGATTGGGGATTACTTTTTTGATTACGCACTACAGGAATTGACCTATAAAGATACCGCTCATCGACTGACAGAGAAGGAAAGTGACATTTTGCGACTACTTTGCTTACATAAAAATCAAATACTGAGAAGAGAAGATGCGGTAGAGCAGATCTATGGGAAGTGGGACTATTTTTTGGGAAGAAGTTTTGATGTTTTCATCTCACGCTTGCGTAAATTGTTGAGTCAAGACGGACGCATCAAAATCGAAAATGTATTTAAGGTTGGATTTATCTTGAAGGTAGAGGGGGAAGAATAAGGAATATGGAAGTGTGTTGACAAAAAAATGCTCCAGGAAAAGCTCCTGAAGCATCTACACACACTATAAAAACACCCAAAATATTACCTATTAAGGTGTTGTCGTGTGAAAAGAAGCCCATCCGAAGACAGGCTTTTTATACACACACTATGAGAACACCCATTATTTCTTTTTGTTGTGTTCTGTCGGTGAAGAAAAAGCTACCCCACGCTCGGAAGCGCGGGGCAGTCCACACACTATGAGAACACCCATTAAATTTTTTGATCGTTCGGAGTAGCTCGTGTTTATTTGTATTAGGCTGAGTTTTTTTGGTTTCAAGCTTAACTTTTTAAGCTATCTTGTCTTTGTTTGTTACACCCTTATGACGGCTTCAGAAGTAAGAGTCACACAAGAAATTGATGCTTTTTTACTTTTTGCGATTAATTAATCGAGTATGAATTATAACTAACTAAAAATCAATTACTTAAACTTATAGTTAAGGAATTCTTAAACACAAATAAAGCGATTTTTTTTAATTTATTGAAACACTAAAACGTAATTTTACCAGTAACAAAATTTGAATTTATAGTTTTATTTTGATGCTCAAAGGTAGTAATAAATACTACTTAGGTGTCTATACATCAAAAATAATCAGAAATTGATTCCACAGAAGACAGTCTACGAAATATTAGAAACCGCTAAGATTGAGGATGTCGTGGGTGAGTTCGTCAATCTGAAACGGCGCGGCGTCAACCTGATCGGACTATGCCCTTTCCACAATGAGAAAACCCCCTCATTTACGGTCTCGCCCAGCAAAAATATCTGTAAGTGTTTTGGATGCGGTAAAGGTGGTTCGCCCGTACAGTTTTTAATGGATCATGAGCAGTTTAGCTATCCAGAAGCCTTGCGCTATCTCGCCAATAAATATGGCATCAAAATAGAGGAGAAAGTATTGACGAATGAAGAGCGGCAGTTGCTCATGCAGCAAGATAGTCTCTACATTGTCAATCAATTTGCCAAAGAATTTTATCAGAAACAGCTCAAAATCGGAGATGGAAAAGCAGTAGGCGCGACTTACTTCAAAGAACGTGGATTCCGTGAGGCAACGATTGAAAAGTTTGGATTGGGTTTTGCGACTGCGCAGCGAGATGCACTCACAAGTACTGCTACTCAGCAAGGCTATAATATCGACCTGTTACGACAATTGGGACTGACCACCAAATATGACAATGACTTCTTTCGGGAGCGTGTCATGTTTACCATTCATAACCTATCGGGCAAGCCTATAGCCTTCGCCGGGCGGACACTTAAGAAAGAAAAGAAAATCCCCAAATACATCAACTCTCCCGAAACCGAAATCTATGTCAAAAACAAAGTCCTCTACGGTGCCTATTTTGCCAAACAAGCTATCCGAAAACGAGATGAATGCATATTGGTAGAAGGCTATACAGATGTCATTTCGCTACATCAAGCTGGCATCGAAAATGTGGTCGCCTCTTCAGGAACGTCCCTCACCGTCGGGCAGATTAACCTCATCAAACGCTACTCGCCCAACATCAAAATTCTCTATGATGGTGATCCGGCGGGTATTAAAGCAGCATTGCGTGGACTGGATTTAGTGTTGCAGCAGGACATGAATGTCAAAGTGGTTTTACTGCCGGAAGGAGAAGATCCTGACTCCTTTGTGCAGCAACTTGGTTCGACCGCTTTTCAAGAATTTATCGATGAAAAGGCACAAGATTTTATTCTTTTCAAAACAACACTACTTCTTGCAGATGCTGCCAACGACCCGATCAAAAAAACACAGTTGGTCAAGGACATTGTGAGTTCGATTGCCAAAATTCCCGATCCGATCAAAAAAGCACTTTACATCAAAGAGTGCAGTCAATTGATGGAGATTGAGGAAAGTATTCTGGTGGCCGAAGTCAACCGTGTGGTAGGTGGACAAGTCAAGCGTGATAAACTCAAACGCGAACGACCGCAGCGCAGTATTGATGCACCCATGCAGCCAGTCAGGGATACTGCTCAGCCTCCTGCGCCTGCCAAATCTAAGGATGCCTTTCAAGAAAAAGACATCGTCCGTATCATCGTGACGCTAGGCGATAAGGTATTTGATGAGGAAGAAAATATCAGTGTAGCGGAGTTTGTGTTGGGTAATTTGGAGGAAGTGCTATCCGATTTCAGCAATGCGATGTATAAAAAAGTGGTGAATATTGCATTTGATCGTTTGGTAGCTGAAGAAGTTGTCAATACCGATTTTTTCATCAATCATACCGAAGAGGATGTCCGGCAATTGTCACTTGACTTACTCAGTTCGCCACATGAATATAGCCCCGGCTGGGAAGCTCGCGAAATCTTCTTGCGTACTCAAAAAATGCCAGAGCAAAACTTCACACGTGATAGTGTACAGTCTTTACAGCGATTTAAATTGCAAAAGCTCATCGAAATGTGCGCTTCTAACATGGACAAGATCAAAACCGAAAAGGACGGCAACAACATCCGTCAGCTCTTACAAGTGCAGCAAAAATTGATGGCAATGCGCAATGAACTGGCGACGGAATTGAATACCGTTATACTTGGTTGATTTCAATGAACAGGGTGCAGTTAACAATGAACAATCCGAAATCCGAAGTATCTCATGAGTAATAAACTCGTTCTTTTGACCATCACTTTTCCCAATGAAGCGGCAGCCAAAACTATGGCGCAGCAGTTGGTGGAGCGTCGTTTGGTTGCTTGCGCACAATTGCTACCGATTCAGTCCATCTATCGTTGGGAAGGAGCAGTGCAGCAGGAAAATGAGGTCATGCTTCAAGCCAAAACGCTTTCATCCAAGCTAACCGATATAGAAGCGTTTGTAAGTGAAAATCATGGCTATGATGTACCGGAAATGGTGGCGACTGAGGTGGTTTGGGGACATCAGCCGTATTTGGATTGGGTGAGTGATATTGTTAAGTAAACTACCAGACAATTTCGGATAGTGCTGTATCCGAAAACTTTTCACCTTGATAGACAGATTCAATCACCAATTTGATGTGTATGGTTCCTTTTTGCTGTTCCAAGTATTCCATGAATCCTAGGTCAACAGCTTGCACGCCCGGTCTGTCCAATAGTTCAATCATACAATACGCCAGACCATTGATGTACATTTTCATTGTATGAATACGTCCATTGTTTCGCCAAGTTGTCAAATTCTTCTGGTAGCCATTTAGGAAGTTCCATTCGTCCTCATACAAATCGCCACCATCCGCAGCACCTTTGTACTTGATGTCATAGCTATACTCGAATTCGATATACTCGCCAATACCGTCTCCTGATATACCTTCAATCCAAGCAGATTCGTATCCATTGTCACCTAGATTAGTTACATCATAGGTGTTCTTACTTTGTGTTTTTAAGCTAGATGAAGCCCGCAAATTGTCAGCAGGAAAATATTGACAGCAACCATGTAATTCGCCGTCCACCTGTAGCTCTGAATAGCTAGTTGTTAGTCGTGCTTTGATGACCTTTAAATCAGACTGAGCACAAGTCGCTGACAGACCTATCAAGCTAAAAAGAATAAGAAATATATGATTCATAATTCTAGGCTAATCCTTTAATTGCCAACCAACTCATCAAACCCGTGCTCGTCAACAAACATTGCTCATCGACATCAAAAGTAGGCGTATGCAGTGACCCAAAAGTGCGTCCATCCGTTGGCTTGATGCCCAAACGATAAAAGCAAGCTGGAATCTCGTGAGAGTAGTAAGCAAAATCTTCACCTGTCATCCGAATAGGTAGATCGACAACATTTTCTGATCCTAAATACTCAATGGCATCCTGCGTGGCTTTTGCCGTCAATGCTTCATCATTTACTAAATATGGATAGCCATCCAAAATATGCACATCACAGATCGCACCCATACTAGCGGCGATGCCGGATGCCATTTCTTGTAGTCGCTTCTTTGCTTGCGTTCGCCAGGCTTCGTCCATTGTTCGCAGCGTCCCCAAAACGACGACCTCTTCCGGTATGACGTTATGTGCACCTCCTTTAGAATTGATCTTTCCGAATGAGAGCACCGTCGGGAAAGTAGGATCAGCTTCTCGACTCACTAGCTGCTGCAATGCCATCAAAATCTGAGCCGTAATCAATATCGTATCATTGCAGCGATGTGGCAGTGCGCCATGACCGCCTTTTCCTCGGATCGTCAAAGTCAACTCGTCCGTAGATGCCATATATTTTCCGCCTCGAAAACCCACTTTCCCAACTTCCAATGGTGGATGAACATGCTGCCCCAAAATATGCTCAGGTGCAGGATTTTTGAGCACGCCTTCTTGTATCAAAACATTCGCGCCACCGGGTGCTTTTTCTTCTGCCGGCTGGAAAATAAGCTTTACCTGACCATCAAATTGATCGCGTAGCTCATGCAAGATACGCGCAACACTTAGTAGCGATGCCGTATGCACATCATGACCACAAGCGTGCATCACACCTTGATTTTGAGAGCGATAGCTGACTTTGTTGGCTTCTAAGATGGGGAGCGCGTCTATATCTCCCCGTAGTGCGATGGTTTTCTTTTTAGCGTTTCTACCTTTGATGAGGGCGACCACGCCATTTTCCGCCCAGCCATGCTCATGAGTGATGCCCCAATTGGCGAGTTGTTGAGCGATGAATTGTCCGGTTTTGACTTCCTCGAAGGAGAGTTCAGGATGCTGGTGGAGGTGACGGCGGAAGTGGATGGTCTCTGATAGATAGGTGGTGGCTTTTTCTTGTATGACTTGTTGAAGAGTGGACATGAAACTGATTGATTGTTAGCACAAACATAATATCAATCAACTACATTTAGAACATGGTTTTGTGATAAAATCCAACTGAGTAGTCTGTCACGCTAATCCTGTCGGATAATATTGATGTGTCTTTTTCCGTTACTCAGCGTTGCGAAAGTAGGCTTCATAACCAGTTATGTTCCAACTTTCGCGCCTCAATTAACAAAAAGATACACGCAATCTATTCGACATTACTAATATGACTGACTACTGAGGAATATATTATTGTTGACTTACCTTCTCCAAAATTTCCGCCTTCACCGCTTTTAGATGCTTATAGATTTCCTGTAAATCTTCCAGTTTTAAGGCATCTAAGCTAGGAGCTAGATACAGAATAAAGCTGCCATTTGGTTGTTTTTCTAGAATAACAAATGTCCAAAACTGACCGACTATATAGGCACCTTTCATAGACTGTTTACCTTCCAGCTCAACTGATACCATCAGCTCCGCTAGCAGTTGATCTTCGGGAAATACGCTCGGCTTAGAAGGCTTAAATTCTTGGATATAAAAATAAGGCGTCTCCGGTTCTTTCACACCTTTTGCTACCATAAAGTCAGTGACACCTCCTATCTCCACACCATTGATTTTTCCTCGGATATTTCGTTCGTACCAATCACTCACTTCACCTTTCACAAAGTCTACTTTATTGAGTAGTGGAATCAAAAATTTGGCTTTCAATTCTTCTTCAGTATAAGCATTGATTTTCAAGCGATTTCTAACAATCAAATCAGTCAAAAAAGCAATCTCTTCTTCATTAAATTCATAGGGATAATTAAACCAATCCTCAAATACAACTTCATTCGCTGACTGCTCAATAGGAGCAATCGCTTTTAAGTCTTTGAATCGAATATTAGAAAAGGATAGTTGCTTTGTCATCTGTTCGCTTTATAAATTATAAACCATAACTTTGATGATTAAGTTGAGTCTCTATTTTATTCCAGTAAATATAGTAAAAACGTATCCAGTATTTAATGACATTTTCCAATACAAAAAGTAGAAAAATGAGTCACTCAAAATGATTCTAAATCGTCTAAGTCGCCCTATATTTACGAGTTCAAAACAATCTACTTTAAATTGGCGAAGACGAGAAAAACGACGAAAAAACCGGGCAAAATCACGCCCTTGATGAAGCAGTATTTCGCGCTGAAAGCAAAGTATCCAAGTGCGATTTTGCTCTTCCGCGTGGGTGACTTCTATGAGACGTTTGGGGAGGATGCGATCACTGCTTCGCAAGTATTAGGCATCATTTTGACGGCGCGGAATAACGGTGGTAGTAAGATCGAATTGGCAGGTTTTCCGCATCATTCTATGAATTTATATTTGCCGCGACTGGTGCGTGCAGGTTATCGTGTAGCTATATGTGAGCAACTTGAAAAACCAAGCAAAGAAAAGAAAATCGTCAAGCGAGGTGTCACAGAAGTCGTCACGCCCGGCATTGCTGTCGATGACCAATTACTCGACCACAAAAGCAACAATTATTTAGCAGCACTCAGCTTCGGGAAGAAAGGGAAATTAGGTATTGCTTTCCTTGATGTCTCCACCGGAGAGTTTCTAGTGAGCGAAGGGAATAGCGGTTATATCGACAAGCTACTTCAAAGTTTACAACCCTCCGAAATCATCTTCTCTAAAGACCAAAATAATAGTTTTAAAGATCAATTTGGAGATAAATTTTACACCTTTCCATTGGATGAATGGGTGTTTTCGCTTGACTATGGATTAGAGAAATTGACTAGCCATTTTCAAGTCAAAAATCTGAAAGGATTTGGGGTAGAAAATCTGCAACTAGCGCAAATAGCTGCGGGTGCGATTTTACACTATTTGGAGACGACTGAAAACAAAAATCTTCGCCACATCACCAGCATTAGCCGCATACAACCCGATCGCTACGTGTGGCTGGATAGATTTACGATTCGTAATTTAGAACTGATACATAGCCCACATGAAGGTGGTGTGCCTTTGCTGAAAGTACTAGATAAAACGGTGTCGCCAATGGGCGCGCGACTGCTCAAAAAATGGACGGTCTTGCCACTTAAATCGGTGCAGCAAGTCGAAAGTCGTTTGGACATTGTGGATTACTTTTTGAAGGAAGCAGAATTGGCGCAGGAGTTGGAAACCTACTTCCGACAGATGGGTGATTTGGAGCGATTGATTTCTAAAGTGCCATTGGGAAAGATCAATCCGCGTGAAGTCATTCAACTTCGTCGGGCATTGGAAGCATTAAAGCCTGTCAAGCAGTTGCTTTTGGATAGTGAAAATGCTTATCTACAAAAGATAGGCGATGGTCTACATGCCTGCGATAGTTTACGTCAACAAATAGAGCGACAAGTCGTCGAAGAGCCGCCCGTCAATGTCGTCAAAGGCGGCGTCATGGCAGATGGCATTAACCCTGAGTTAGACGAACTACGCAGCATCGTCAACAACAGCAAAAATCTGCTGATCGAAATACAAAACACCGAAGCCGAACGTACCGGAATCGACAATCTCAAAATTGGGTTCAATAATGTCTTTGGGTATTATCTGGAAGTCACTAATAAATACAAGAATAAAGGCATGGTGCCGCCTGAGTGGGTGCGCAAACAAACGTTGACCGGCTCTGAACGCTACATCACCGACGAACTTAAAGTCTTAGAAAGCAAGATTTTAGGAGCAGAAGAAAAGATATTGGCATTAGAAGCGCGATTGTATGAGCAGTTAATCAATAGCATTGCTGAGTTCATTCAGCCGATTCAGCACAATGCTAGTTTGATCGCTCGATTGGACTGTTTACTCTCTTTCGCCAAAGTCGCTCAACGTTACAGCTACTGCCGACCGGAACTCAACGACAGCTACGTCATCGACATCAAAGCCGGGCGTCATCCGGTCATCGAGCAGCAAATGCCTATCGGAGAAACCTATGTCCCAAATGATGTCTATCTCGACCGAGAAGAGCAACAGATTTTGATGATTACTGGACCGAATATGGCAGGAAAATCAGCACTGTTGCGGCAGACAGCTCTGATTTGTTTGATGGCGCAGATGGGGAGTTTTGTTCCGGCAGAAAGTGCTAAATTGGGTTGGGTGGATAAAGTCTTTACGCGTGTAGGTGCTTCTGATAATATTTCGTCCGGCGAGTCGACTTTCATGGTCGAAATGAACGAGACGGCGAGCATCATGAATAATATTTCAGATCGTAGTTTGATTTTACTAGACGAAATCGGGCGCGGGACGAGTACCTATGATGGCATTTCTATTGCTTGGTCGATTGCAGAATATTTGCATCATCAAAGCGGCGCGAAGACGCTTTTCGCAACTCACTATCACGAACTGAACGAACTTGCCAATAAATTTCCACGCATCAAAAACTACCATATTGCTACTAAAGAAATCGAGCGGAAAATTATTTTCCTGCGCAAACTCGTGCCTGGTGGCAGTCAGCATAGTTTCGGGATTCATGTTGCGAAAATGGCAGGAATGCCACGCAGCATCGTCGAGCGTGCCGGACATATTTTAACGCAACTGGAACAAAAGTCGATCAATAACGGAGAGGCAGATATTCCGACCAAACAAGTAGCCACTCAGCATCTGAGTGCACCTATGCAATTGAGCATATTTGAGCAGAACGATCCACGTTTGGAGCAGCTAAAACAGGCGCTGGAAGATTTGAACTTGAACTCCATGACACCAATAGAATGTATGATGAAGTTGAATGAGCTGAAAGGGATGTTGGAAGTGGTAGAAGGGTGAAAGAGGCTGTCTTTCTCTTCAGTAAAAATGCTATTCAAGAAAGACAGCTTTCTATTCAATTAAATTAGTTTCTGCCTAGTACATACCGGATACCTAGCGACCCATATCTACCTCCAAAACCAGAGGTAAAGCCATTTACAAATATGGTGGGAACCCAATCTAAAGTAATATTAATCGGTGCCTCACTAAAAGTATACTCGACTCCTAAATAGCCTTGAAGACCTATAGTCGTAGAGCCATATTGACTTCTCAGAAAGTCAGTGTCGTAGCTCCAAAAATAGACTGATGCACCACCTCCATAGTACCAATTGAGGCTAGGTAACTCATCAATGTTAAAGGATTTATGATGCAAATATGCACCACTTACTACAATCCAATTGTAGCTGACATTTCCTCTAAATCCCAAATTGGCTTCTATCGCGCCTGCATCTGAAATATATCTTTTCAGTGAGAGAGAAATAGGATACCCAAGTCTAGCACCAATGGCAGTATCATAGTTTCTTTGTGCATTGGCTGTTATAAGAAAGGTTAAAATGAGCCCTAGAGTTAATAATAGGTTTTTCATTGGAAATAAATGTTTTAGTGTTATTGAAATGGTATTTATATAAGTTTTTAGTTATTGGAGTCCCCTAAAAATTCTATTTATCTCTCTTTCTACGCCTCTGAGTACTCTTAAAAGTTCTTTTTCAAAATTAGAATGCTCGTAGCGATTTTGATTAAGTTGCTTTCGTAGTTCAGGATCTGATTCCATTTCAGCGTTAATCTTCTCAGCTGCATTTTTATTTTTTTTGGAGGATATTTTTAGTTCAGAATTGCCGTATTCTTCAGCTACCTCGTACTCTTCCTTCGCTCTTTTACTATCTCCTCTTACTGCATAGCAGTTACCTTTATAATGTGACAGCACAGCTTTTAAGTTATCATCCTCAATACCTTCCTCCCCTTTTTGCTTTTCCAGGTCAAAAAATATTTTTAGTGCCTCGTATGTTTGTCCTTCATAGCTCATAATAATGGCTACAATGAAATTGGCTAGAAACTTAGCGTCTTCACTGATTGAAAATTCGAAGCCTTCTGGATTGTCGAGAATAATGCCCTTTTGTTCTGAAAACTCTGGCATCTTTACTTCCAAATTAGCTATCGTGATATACATATTAAATACTTCCTCTTCTTTAGACAGAAAGCCATTGACGAATAAGCCACTTGTATCACAAGAAGCATCAAAGTACTTCAGCTTTATAGAGTTGTTGTAAGATCTGATTTTTCGTGTCTGCTTTCCGACGGGTCTTACATCATAAAGTGAATCCAATAGAGCTTGATCCATGGTCGTAACCAAGCTGTTAGCGAAAGCATCCGTGTAGTCAGGATTTTCGTTATTTTTAAAGTCAGCCACCAGAATTGCTATCTTATGGTCTAGGCATATCATTTTAGAAGAGTCTTTAGACAATAGCTTATAAGATACAATGCTGACCAAAACAATAGCAGCTAAACCCGCGAATAGTAGGTATAATTTACGATTACCATTGGCTTCTTTTCTCTCCTGATCTAGAGAAAATTGCTCGCAAACTTCAAGTAAGCTATGCCTAATTTTGTTTAGTTCAATGTTGATTTCGCTATCGGATAGGGTTCCCAAACGGATCTTTTCGTTGACAGCGTTAAGTCTACTCTCAGCTACATTTAAGCTAATTTTAAGCTTACTTTTTATGGGAAGATTACGAAGTGTCTGTATAGCCTCGAATAAGCTATTCTGACTGATAAGTTTTCTCGCTTTGTTTAATTGATCCATGTACAGAGGGTATTTACGTCAACTCACACAATATTATAAAAATATATGCTTAAAACTAAGTATTTTGAGAAAATTCAGGTGATTGAAGGGATTACATCTAATTTTTTCGCTAAAAACAAATCAATTAGCATTGGACACTTGCCAGCTACTTCTACACCGGGTAGCATAACACCAATAGAATGTATGATGAAGTTGAATGAGCTGAAAGGGATGTTGAAGGCGGTGGAAAGGTAGGAGCTAATTCTGATCTATGTATATATTTAGCATTGCTATTTTCTATAGTTTCTCATTATTCATCGTTAGTCATAGCATTCCTTATTTTATCAATTTCAAGATTGAATTTTTTCAGCGGAATCTTAATGATGTCGTCACCATTGGAGTAGAGCAATAAGCTTTCTTGCTCAAGGACATAAGCATTCCAGCCATAAGGCAAGAACGCTACTTTCTTCGGAGTAGACCAATCCGGCTGTCTGCTTGTTGAGCGATTAAAACTAATGAAAAAACCTTGTTGATCGCTATCGCCTTCCAAGTATCTGGTAAAGATGATATAGCGTTTTTTCTTGTCTACGAATGGACTGAATTCTGTGCCATCAGGTGTATTCAAGTTGTCTAATTCGTCTGTTATGGTCAGTTGATTTCCATTCAATTTGCCACGGACAATGTCTCCCTTACTTGCGGACGTGTAGAAGTAGAGTTCTTCCTCATTTGACCAGTAAAAGTATCCGCCATATATATCAGAGGTGGTCGATATATTTTCCATTGTATTCCATTTGCCTTTTCGTTTTGAAAGTAAAAATATCTCTTCTTGCTCATTTTTCTTGGAGCAGAAGATGATCTTCTTTCCTGATGGACTGATTGCGCCGTTGTAAATAGAATCCAACTGCTGAATAGGTGTAGTAGTAACAAAAGCCCCTTTTTGTTTCTTTGATAGATGACCCGATTGATATTGCCAACCCGTTGTTCTAGAAACGAATATTGTACGCTCATCCTTGGTGAAACTGATTGAATTTTCCGAAAATGCTTCAGTAGAAAGGACATCAGGATAAAATATGCTACCTGTGACATTGATGTCTTGAGGTATTGATAAACCTGTTCCACAACCATTAGCCAGTAGTGTTGACAGGATGAGTAATATTGATAGTTGTCTGCCAAACATTTCCTTCGTCTTTTTACACATTCAGAATCATACATAGACAAACGCTCATAAGCAGCTATAAATGACTGCTATTGATTATCTATTCATTAGATGATGTTTCCATAAAGCTAACAACAGATCTTCGACACAATTCTAAAAAATCTTTCTAAAAATTATCTTTTTCCGAACTTCACCGTTTAAATTTGTTAGAAATTATAGAATAGCTCAGTATTCTAAAGCCATGTGAAATAAACAAATTGTTACCGTCGAGGAATAGCAATTTATTATTGAGCGTAGACTAAGAATGTTGAGCTATTCGTCTATACTCAAACTTGACATTCAAATTTTTACGACCCATAATACAGACTCAAAACATGCAAGATTTTTCATTTATCGCCAATGCTCACCCTTCCTATATCGACCAATTGTACCAAAGTTACAGCAACAATCCGAGTAGCGTAGAAGAAGGTTGGCATAATTTTTTCAAAGGCTTTGATTACGCAAGCGACCAAAATGGACACGCTAGTTCCTCCAATGGAAGTGCCGTCGCTACCTCAACTCCTGCCGAAGGTATCGCTCAGGAAATTAAGGTGCTGGGACTCATCAAAGGCTATCGAAATCGCGGACATTTAGAAGCGACTACCAATCCCATCCGTGATCGAAAAAATAGAAAAGCGACGTTACAGCTTGAAGATTTTGGACTGAGCGAAGCAGACTTGGATAAGCAGTTTTATGCCGGAACAGAGATCGGTTTGGAGACGACGACTTTACGAAACATCGTGGCGCGATTGCGCGACATTTATTGTGGTCATATCGGTTTTGAGTTTGAACATATTCAGAATAGAGAAAAGCGGCGTTGGCTGAGAGAGCGAGTCGAAAAGTTGGATACCAATGCGTATGGACTGCCTGCTGAAAAGAAGCGACGGATTCTGGAAAAACTGAATGGGGCGGTCGGTTTCGAAAAATTCTTGCACACCAAATATATTGGACAGAAGCGATTTTCACTAGAAGGCGGTGAATCGACAATTGCTGCTCTGGATGCGATCATCAATGAAGGTGCATCCCAGAAAGTAGAAGAGTTCATCATCGGGATGGCACATCGTGGGCGATTGAATGTCCTCGCCAATATCATGGGCAAAACTTATGAACACATCTTCACAGAATTTGAAGGGACTGCAGTGCCTGACTCCAAATATGGTGATGGCGATGTGAAATACCACTTGGGGTATTCTTCGCAAGTTGATACTTTGGGCGGTCAAAGAGTACACTTAAAATTAGCGCCTAATCCGTCTCACCTAGAGTCGGTAGATCCCATAGTAGAAGGCTTTTCACGTGCTAAAGCAGATATTTTGTATGATAGCGAGTACGACCGCATCATGCCAATTTTGATACATGGAGATGCGGCTGTGGCAGGTCAAGGTGTTGTATTTGAAGTGGCACAGATGAGTGAATTGGACGGCTACTCGACTGGCGGTACGGTTCATTTTGTCATCAATAACCAGATTGGATTTACGACGGATTTTGAGGACGCGCGTTCTTCGACTTACAGCACAGGCGTAGCAGGCGTAGTGCAAGCTCCGGTCTTTCATGTCAATGGTGACGATTCAGAAGCGGTGGTCTTTGTGTCTGAGTTGGCAGTGGCGTACAGACAGCGATTCAATACGGATGTCTTCATAGATATGGTGTGTTATCGCAAACACGGTCACAACGAAGGCGACGATCCGAGTTTCACGCAGCCAGAGATGTATGAAATCATCAAAAGCCATCCAGACCCGCGAGAAGTCTATCGCAATATTTTGCTGCGTCGTAATGATATAAATGTGGAGACAGCCGAGCGACTGGAAGATGAATTTTGGCAGCAGCTACAAGAGCGACTAGATGAAGTCAAAGAAAAGCCACTGCCTTACGAATATCAAGAGCCGGAGCAAGCCTGGCGCGCTCTGCAGAAAGTAACGACTGCTCAAGACTTTCTGGAGTCCCCAGATACTGGTATTGCGAAAGAGACAGTGATGAAAATTGCCGATCATCTGATGGAGTATCCCGATGACTTGAATCCTATCGGAAAGATCAATCGACTCATCAAAGGCAAAAAAAAGTTGCTGAAAGACGACAAGTTTGATTGGGCGATGGCAGAACTGGCGGCTTATGCTTCCATTTTGCTGGAAGGCAAGAATGTACGGATGAGTGGACAAGATGTACAGCGGGGTACGTTTTCGCATCGTCATGCCATCTTATTCGATAATGGAACAGACCGAGAATACAACCGCATCAATACGATAGAAAAGGAGCAGGGCGAATACATGATTTATAACTCCCTACTCTCTGAGTTTGCGGTCATGGGTTTTGAGTATGGTTATTCCTTGGCTACGCCGGATACTTTGGTGATCTGGGAAGCACAATTTGGCGACTTCTACAATGGCGCGCAAACCATTGTCGATCAATACATTAGCGCAGCAGAAAGTAAGTGGCAGCGCATGAGCGGATTGGTACTTTTATTGCCACATGGCTACGAAGGTCAAGGACCAGAGCACTCCAGCGCACGCGTAGAGCGTTTCTTACAATCTTGTGCCGAGTTCAATATGACAGTCGCCAACTGCACGACACCTGCCAATTTCTTCCATTTGATGCGTCGCCAGCTAGCTCGTCCTTTCCGCAAACCATTGGTGGTGATGTCGCCAAAATCATTGTTGCGTCATCCTGAGGTAATTTCGGATATTGAAGATTTTACAACTGGCAATCGCTTTCAAGAAGTCATCGACGATAGCAGCATTTCTACGCGTAGCCGTAAAAAAGTGAAACGTATATTGTTGTGTACTGGCAAAGTCTACTATGATTTGTTGGCGAAGCAGCGCGAAGACAAACGCAAAGATGTTGCCATTGTGCGCCTAGAGCAGTTGTATCCGCTACCGGAAGATCAATTGACTGCGATCTTTGAAAAGTACAGCGAAGCTGAAATCTATTGGGTACAAGAAGAGCCTGCGAATATGGGCGCATGGGGACATTTGCTGACTTATTGGTATGGCAAGCAAGAGGTCAAACTGATTTCGCGCAAAGCGAGTGCGTCACCTGCTACGGGTTATAAATCATTGCATGAGCAACAGCAGACGGCGATTGTGGAGACGGCTTTTGAGGGGGTATAAAGAATTGGAAAACACATAGGGACATAGGAAGATATAGTCGTGGCGTATTCTATGTGCCTATGTGTTTTAAAATCAAGCCACACTCTCTTCCACCTTCACCTTCCTCAAAATAATCAGACCCACGATAAAGAAAATAGCCAACGCCAAGACGCTATTGCGCATTCCAAATAACTGATCGGTCAAGCCAAAAATAAACGTACCGGACACAATTGCGATTTTTTCCAGAATGTCGTAAAAACTAAAGTAGGAAGTCGTGTCTTCTGTCTCCTCCGGTATTAATTTAGAATACGTACTTCTTGACAAAGATTGAATACCACCCATCACCAAGCCAACAGCACTCGCAATAGCATAAAACTGCCAACTCACCGTCACAAAATACGCGCCTACACAGATCGCAATCCAGATAAACAACATAATTAGCAAAGAAAAAATATTGCCGCGAAAGCGCGACACTCTAGCAAATAAATGTGCTCCGGCAATAGCTACGACTTGTAGAATCAAGACGACTAGTATCAGTTCTGTGGTATCAAATGCCAACTCTGTTTCTGCGAAAGTAGCCGCTAGGAAAAGCACTGTTTGTACGCCTGCACTATAACAGAAGAAGGCGAGTAGAAAGGACTTGATATTTTGCTCGATTTTAATTGCTTGCCATACCTTTTTGATTTCTTGCCAGCCTTTTTTCATCAATCCATCTTCCACTTTAACGCGCTGATCTTTAGGCAATTGTCGGAATGGAATAAACGCAAAACCCATCCACCAAAGTCCGACCATTACAAAAGAAATGCGAGGTCCCCAACTTTCATTTTCGATGCCAAACCAATCCGGTTTCATAATGACTACAAGATTGATAAGTAACAAAATAATACTCCCGATATAGCCATACGCAAAGCCTTTCGCACTTACTCTGTCATACTGATCTTCTGTCGCGATTTGAGGTAGATAGGCATTATAAAACACTAAGCTTCCTGCAAATCCCATGGTCGCCAGCATAAAAAAGACAACACCTATCGCGATCTGCCACTCATTGAAAGCTGCCGTCGCCGGAAGCGTGTCATCCATACCTTTGAAAAACGCCAATCCGATACAAGACAATCCACCCAAAAAGGTAAAAAAGCGCATGAAATACATTTTGCGACCGCTATAATCGGCGATGCCAGAAAGCAAAGGTGAGAACAATGCCAACACCAAATAAGCTGCCGAAATAGCGAAGGCATACAGCGCTGTATTGGAAATGGGGCGATTAAAAACGGCTACTTCATCGAGCGTCACAGCCGCGTAATAAGCCGGAAAAATCGCTACCGCAATCGTCAATGCGTAAGAGGAATTCGCCCAATCAAAAAATGCCCAAGCGCGGATGATTCGCTTATCATTGAGCGGTGTTTGTGTTGTATTCATAGCAAGCAAGATAGCATTAATTTTGAGATACATTTTTGAAAAAAAGCGTTCTATGCTCGTAATCCTTACTTTTGTACTTTCAAATCAACTAAACCAAGTTATACATGACTCGACTCAGCGTCAACGTCAATAAAGTTGCTCTACTACGCAACTCGCGCGGCAGTAATTTTCCTGATTTGTTGAAAGTTGCTAAAGACTGTGAAGATTTTGGAGCACAGGGGATTACAGTACATCCACGACCGGATGAGCGACACATTCGATACAGCGATGTTGCCCCATTAAAAGCACAAGTTCGTAGCGAATTTAATATAGAGGGCTATCCGTCGCCCGATTTTATGAAGCTAGTCTTAGCGAATCGTCCGCATCAGTGCACTTTAGTACCTGACTCACCCGATCAATTGACTTCTGATCACGGTTGGAATACCTATGCGCAAGCAGATTTTCTGAAAGATATCATTGCTCAGTTGCAAGCAGAAGGTATTCGTGTGTCGCTTTTCTTGGATGCAGAAGAAAAAATGGTGGAAGGAGCAAAAGCCGTAGGAGCAGATCGGATCGAGTTGTATACCGGAGACTATGCCAAAGCTTATGAAGCTGATCGAGAATCTGCTGTGGCAGCGCATCGTAGCTGTGCAAAACTAGCTGATAATATTGGGTTGGGTGTGAATGCCGGGCATGATTTGAACTTGGATAATCTGGCATTTTATGCGCGAGAAGTGCAGCCGCTACATGAAGTATCTATCGGTCATGCGCTGATTACAGATGCTATTTACTTAGGTCTGAAAAATACGATTCAGTTGTATCTTCGTTGTTTAGAAAAATAATCAAAACTCGTCATTCCATGTCTAAAGTATACAAAGTTCTAGTCGTCGGTTGCGGCAATATGGGCACTTCTCATGCCAGAGCTTATCATCAATTGAAAGAATTTGAAATCGTTGGGCTAGTAAGTCGATCCCTAGAAAGTCGAGAGCGACTGTCCAATGAGCTGGGTGGCTTACCGATGTTTGGCGACTATGAAACTGCACTGAAAGAGACGAAACCGGATGTCGTTTCCATCAATACCTATCCCGATACCCATGCCGAGTATGCGAAAAAAGCATTGGAACATGATGCTCATTTGTTTCTAGAAAAACCATTGGCGACGACAGTCGAAGAGGCAGAAGAGATCGTTCAATTGGCACAAGAAAAAGACAAGAAATTGGTCATCGGCTATATCTTGCGTGTCCATCCGACTTGGGCTCTGTTCGTAGAGAAGGCACGATCATTAGGAAAACCTTTAGTGATGCGAATGAATCTCAATCAGCAAAGCTCCGGAAAAGAGTGGATGACGCATAAAAATTTGATGCAATCCATGTCGCCCATCGTTGACTGCGGTGTTCATTATGTAGATATTATGTGTATGATGACCCAATCGCGTCCGGTACACGTACACGCTATCGGGGCACAGTTGACGAATGAAATTGCTGCCGATATGTACAACTACGGGCAGTTACAAGTCAAATTTGAGAATGGTTCAGTCGGCTGGTACGAAGCAGGTTGGGGACCGATGATGAGTGAAACGGCATTTTTTATCAAAGATGTCATTGGACCGAAAGGAGCAGTCTCCATCGTCGAGTCAGATAAAGGTGCGTCGGACGATATTGATGGACATAGCAAGGTGGGAACGCTCCAAATTCACCACAGCGACATAGATGAAAGTGGAAAACTGACCAAAAAAGATGACTTCATCACCGCTGAAGACGAGCCAGATCATGATGCACTTTGCCTGCTAGAACAAGAATATTTATTGAATGCGATCCAAAACGATCTTGATCTGACCGATCATATGAATGATGCTATCAATAGCTTGAAGATCGTACTGGCAGCGGATGAGTCGTATCGGACGGGAGAAGTGGTAAAGTTATGATGCGTGAGAGGCGAGAAAGCGGAATTTGATTAAAAGCACATATCATCTAAAGCGAATGATTTAAATCATTCGTTAAAGAGAAATTAAAAATCTATCCATCGGCTTGGGTCAAATAAAATGCTTCAGCATAATTACCTCTTGCTTTGTCAGATGCCGAAAATGACCACGCGGCAAATCCTTCTTGGTCAGTCCAGCATAAAGAGTGCGGTCGAGTCGTTTGACTTTATACCCTAGATGCTCAAAAATACGTCGCACGATTCTATTTCTACCGATATGAATTTTAATGCCGACTTGCATAGGGTCATTTTTGATGTAATGTGCGCCATCTACAGGAGCGAGTCCGTCTTCTAGTTGGAGTCCTACTTTGATTTGTTCCAAATGAGCTTTGGAGACCGATTTATCTAATGTGACTTCGTAGTATTTTTGGATCTCGTGAGAAGGATGAGCCAGCTTTTGTGCTAGATCGCCATCATTCGTCAAAACCAGTAATCCTAGCGTCTGCCTATCTAATCGACCGACTGGATAGATGCGTTCTTCCACATGATTTTTGACGATGTCATAGACTGTTTTTCGACCGCGTTCGTCTTTAAGACTGGTGATGGTATTTTTCGGTTTATTGAGCAAGATATATATTTTCTTTTCTTCTAGTCGGACAACTTTTTCGTTATATTCTACTCGATCTGTCTCTTTGACTTCATACCAAGGCTCTAGTTTCACTTCTCCATTGACGGTCACTTTTCCTTTCTTGACAAGTTCTCCGGCATCACGTCGAGAGCAAACACCAGCATGAGCAATGTATTTATTGAGCTTCATATTCTTTTATTGTTGCAAACCGATCTTCTTCCAATACCGCATCAGTCCGGCAACACTCATCCAAGAAGGATTGGCTTTTTCGTATCTTTCAAGATCGGCAGCATCTGTGATTCCGGCTGTTTTCAACTGTCCCTGTACATAAGCCGTAAATTCAGGAATGACTTCCTGCACAGGTCGATCAGCTTCGGCATGAGGCTTTATCCAATTTGCCCAATCTAATAGTAGCCGCTCCAAATCAACCAAATGTTGTACCGTACTTTCCACCTTTCCAAAGTGGGTCAGATAAAACACATCAGCATTTTCCGCTCTCAAAATATCCAAAGAACGCCGCCAATCTGCTACATGAATATCCGGCGGTGGACAAGGCGGCACGACCAGCTCATCTTTGATCCTGACACCAGCCACATCACCCGTCATTATCGCATCACCGATACGCCAAGCAATATGATGCACCGCATGACCGGGAGTATGTAAAGCTTTGATTTTCAAACCATTAACTTCGATGATTTCTTTATGTGCGCAGATATGCAATTGCTCTTCCGCTATCCCTTCCATCTTACCCCACAAGTATTCCATCTTGTCTTGATAGATGCGTCTCGCTGATTCGTAGAGTCGCGTCGGATCTTGCAGATGGCGTTTGCCTTGTGGATGCACATGAATAGTCGCACCATGTTTCGCCAACGCCCAAGCTGCTCCGGCATGATCGAAATGAATATGCGTCAGAAAAACGTGTTTAATGTCGGTCAGCTCAATACCATATTGCACCATTGCTTTTTTTAACTGTGGCAGAGTCGAATGTGGACCGGTTTCTACCAGAATATACTCGTCTCCAGCCTCCACTAAAAAAGCGGCGATGGTAGAGGTGCTATCTAAAAATTGAAGGTCGAGTGTGTGAATCATTTGTACTTTTTATAGTTCATGAATCATGATATATGAACCATGACTTATACTTCCCTATCCAGCAACATATCCGCCAGATCACGCAAGATTTGCTTTCGTTCATCGCTGACAGAGATAGCATTGAGATGCTCAAAAGCGCGCTGTTGATATTCGTTTTTCTTTTCTTTTGTGAGTTGATCGATATTCAATTCGCGCAATGTTTGTGTGATGGCTGCGATGCGAACCTCTTCTACTTTGGTTTGGTCATTCATCAGTTCCAGTAGGCGATTTCGCATGGTTGTACTTGCCACTTCCAGAGCTTTCAAAATCAAGAAGGTCTTCTTATTCTGAGCGATGTCACCACCTACTTTCTTCCCAAATTTATCAGGATCGCCGAAGGTATCGAGGTAGTCGTCTTGTAGCTGAAAAGCGATACCAATATTCCGACCAAATTGATACAAATGTTCTGCATCTTCATGACTTGCTTCTGCTACCAGCGCACCTATTTTCATTGCCGCTGCTAGCAAAACTGACGTTTTCAATTCGATCATGTGTAAGTACTCATCGATCTCTACGATGCTTTGTGTCTCGAAATTGACATCGTACTGCTGACCTTCACAGACTTCTATGGCTGCTTTATTGAAAGTGCTCAAAATATTTGGTAGGCGCTCTATCTGGGGGAGTTGTGCCAAATACTCGTAAGCATATACGAGCATGACATCACCGGATAGAATACCTGTATTTAAATTCCATTTTTCATGTACGGTCGGCTGCTTTCGTCTCAGCGGCGCATGGTCGATGATGTCATCGTGTACCAATGTAAAATTGTGGAAAATCTCAATGGCATAAGCTGCCGGAAGTGCCGGCGCGATCTCATCATGGTATAGTCCATAAGCCATCAACAAGGCAACAGGTCGCATTCGTTTGCCACCCAAATTAAGGATGTAGTCGATGGGTTGATAAAGCCCGACTGGCTCGCGTGTAAAAGGATGGGATGCCTGATAAGCTAGATATCGCTTTTGGTAGTCTTGTAATGTTTGCATTTATCTGTATTTGCGGATATGCGCTATCCTATCTGTCAGCATATCGTCGCGCAAATATAGAGAAGAAATGGAGGAAGTGAAATGCTATGACTAGTAAGGTATATAGATAATGGATTGCACAAATTAAATGAAATGAAGCTTTACGAAAGCTTGCATAGTTTAAATATTATCTCGCACCCTTCGCAAAGCGTATCATTCTTTAAAGCTAAAATTAGTTGATGACGAATGCGAAGTCTGTCGCTGAACAGAATCGTCATTCGTCATTTTTCATTCTACAGAACTTCCGTCACACCCGGCACAGCAATCGGATAAAATCCATTGGCATCCGGTAGCACAGGTGGCGTAGCTGCAAAGTCGTACTTTGCAGGTGCTAGACTAATTTTAGAATTCATTGCAGCATCCCATTCGATCGTTTTGCCGGAGTAGGTTGCCATACGTCCTATGATCGCGGTCATGGTACTTTTTGCTCCGTTTTCAGCGTCTGCATATTTGTAGTCGCCTTTGGCAATGGCTTTGAAGAGCAAATCGTGCTCCACTTGATACGGATTGGGGTCTTTTTTGTCATTGTAGCGCATGAGGCGATAACCAGTTTTGGTTTTGATGACGCCGGGCTCTGGTGCGCTTCCGCTTGTACCATTGAATGCTTCTGATACTTTAAAATCTGTGTTGGGCATGTGACGACATTGGCTAAACATGGTGCTACCGTCGGCATATTCATATTGTACACAATGGTGATCGAAAATTTCGCCATGATCTTTTCCTGTCCTGACCAGACGTCCACCCATACCTTGCGCTTTGATTGGGTAAGCCTGCTTGACCCAATTGCCGACATCCAAATTATGGATGTGCTGCTCATTGATATGATCGCCGCATAGCCAATTAAAGTAGTACCAATTGCGCATTTGATACTCCATTTCTGTCATTCCGGCTTCGCGTGGGCGCACCCAGACGCCGCCGCTGTTCCAGTACACCTGAGAAGAAGTAATATCACCAATGACGCCATTTTGAAGCATATCGACCCACTCTTGATATTTCTTTTGATAGTGACGTTGTAGCCCGACGATGACATTGAGTTTCTTTTCTTTGGCGAGTTTTGCCGTCTCCAGTACCTGCTGTACGCCTGGTGCATCTACAGCCAGTGGTTTTTCCATGAAGACGTGCTTGCCTGCTTTGATGGCAGCATCGAAGTGCATAGGACGGAAACCCGGTGGAGTTGCTAAAATGACTACATCGACTAGCGGCAGTACTTTTTCGTAAGCTTCAAAACCTACGAAGCGATGCTCAGGACTCACGACCACTCGATCGCGGACGTTGACAGGTTGTCCAGAGGACCAGTCTTTGAAGTCAGGATCGGTGATGCGATTGTAACACTTATCCAGTCGATCTTTGAAAGCATCCGCCATGGCGACTAGCTGTACATTTTGACCGGATTGTAAGGCTTGCATGATAGCACCTGTGCCACGTCCGCCGCAGCCTACGAGTCCGACTTTGATGGCATCTTCACCGTCGATATGTGCTTTGGCAGCTAGCATGGAAGGAACGATGGTGGTCGCTCCTGCTAGTAAGGATGATTTTTTGACAAAATCGCGGCGTTTCATTTTGTTGTTTTGCATGAAGTTGGATTTAAGTACGTGAGCCCAAATAGTCGACACTTTCATTGACAGGCTTTTTTTCCACTACTCCGCGTTAAATTTATTTTCCCATAACTGGTTATGGGAGAAAAATTTGCCTTGATTAGCGAAAAAACAGCTAAGTCAAAAGTGATGCTTATTCATACCCAAGTACTTATGTTTGTATGAAAATGTTTTAATAGTTGCATCAAGATACTTTGTTTTGGGCAAAATGCAAAAGGGTGAAAGCAACCAACTGGTCACTTTCACCCTTCATGTATTGATAAATCGAATACTTTTACAGCAGTTTATCGAGCAATTGTCGAAGCATCATAATAAGTATCCAGATAATTAATCACCTCTTGTCGATCTACGCGATTAAGGTAGCGACAGTTTTCGATGACTTCGTATAGTTGATCTCTTTTGCGCACAAAATAGCTCTCAATGGCGATTAGTGCTTTCTTATCCTGACGAGTCCCTAAATAAGCGCGTTGCTGCACTGAGTCCAAGCCTAGTGTGGTATTCGGTATTGCATAATTGGCGTCTACCATGCCGCTGAAATCAAAATCATAAGGGACTAAAAGTAGTTTGCCACCATTTGTTGGTTTCAGTATTTTGACGTTGCGCATGGTGACACGGTCCCAGTCTGCATTACCGATCATGTATTGAAAATTAGCTACTAAAGCTTCCTGCTTTAGATTGAACTCATTAGCCTGTAAGTTGAATGCCTCTACCTCTTCTGCGTCGATGCGTGCCTCTAATTCAGAAGTGCTTTCAATCAAAAATCCAAAGTGACGAGTCTTGCGACGCGGATTGTCCGTATCGATATAAGTAATCTTGACGAGCTGCGTACGATAGCTATAAGGCGTCAGTTCTTGGTACATCTGGTATGCCAAGTATTCTTTGACGATAGCTTCTTTCGAGCTAGGAGAATCCATGCAGTAAGTCACTAGCTTCATTTTGTCAAATTTCGCAAGACCTTTATCTGCTAGATCGCTTTTGTCAAAATTCAATTTCAGAGGTGGCATATCACAAACGCGTCTGCGGTACTTTCCACGTTGTTTGATTTTGATGTTTTCTAGTACTTCTTCATCTGCTGCATTGAGATAGATGAATGTCGCAGGCTGATATTCTTCATTGCGTTTATCAGCTAGGATAAGATCAAAATCTGTTTTTAAGGTGACTTCCAGTAAATCTTGCTCCTGAAATACATCAAATAAGCTCTGCTGATCGGGCTGAACAGCATAAGCAGATAGGTTGATGAACAGAAGACTGTAAATAATTAGTGTGATCGATTTCATTAATTTGGTCTTAATTTTATGTGTGTTTGGACTAAGGATGTGTTTGATCTCTAAATAGCTGCATTTCAATCGAATAAAAAATAAATTTATAGGAACGTAGGGCAAAATTCGATGAATACGGCTAGCGGTAATTAGACATCTTGTTACATCTTATACCAAAACACTAATTTCGCCGCAAAGTTAGATGTTTGCAAAATAATATTTCATTAAAATGACGTTAAATTAATTTTGACAGAATTTAATTTTGTTTGTATATATTTTGATTAACACCTATTTTACACTTTTTTCATATAGCTTTATTTATGTGGTCTAAAGTGACATTGTGCAGAATGGACATTTTCAACTGGTGTAGTCAGGCACTCATCATTTTATTGCTATTGGGATGCGGAGAGACGAAAAAAGCTACTGACAAGATGGGCGCATTACCCAAAAGTAAAAAGGAATACCCCAAAAATATCGTTCTTATGATAGGAGACGGAATGGGGCTATCACAAGTTACAGCCGCCATTTATTCTTCTAAGAAAAAGCTCAATCTGGAACGATTTCCCGTTATAGGTTTTCACAAATCTCATTCTGCGGATAACCTCAAAACAGACTCAGCTGCCGGAGCAACTGCTTTCGCTTGTGGCATCAAGACTTATAATGGTGCCATAGGTATGGGGACGGATACGATGCCCTGTTTTACCATTTTAGAAGAGGCAGAAGCCAAAGGAATGGCAACTGGTATGGTCGTCACTTCTCCCATCACACATGCCACGCCTGCTGCTTTCGTCGCACATGAACCCATGCGCGTTTTCTTTGAAAATATCGCGGCAGATTTTCTAGATGTCGAGGTTGACTTTTTGGTCGGTGGTGGTCAGCGATATTTTGACTACAGAGAATTTGATGAGCGAAATCTGTACAAAGAGCTGCAAGAAAAAGGGTATTCAGTCAAGAGTTTCAGAGATAGCGAACTGACTGGCTATCGACCTAAATCAGACCAAAATTTCATCTATTTTTCTGCCAATAGCGACCCACTACCAGTCATACAAGGACGTTCTTATTTGCCTTATGCTAGCAAGATGGGCATCAATTTTCTGAAAAAACATAGCGAAAAAGGCTTCTTTATGATGATAGAAGGTTCTCAGATCGACTGGGCAGGTCATGCGAACGAAGGTCAATTGTTGGTAGCTGAAATGTTGGATTTTGATAAAGCAATAGGGGAGGTGCTAGCTATGGCCACCGAAGATGGAGAAACACTCGTCATCGTCACTGCCGATCATGAAACGGGTGGCTTAGCGATCAATCCTGGCTCGAAAAAACGAAAGCTAAAACTAGAATTCACCACCAACGATCATACCAGCACCATGATTCCGGTCTTTGCATTTGGACCACAGGCTGAACTATTTTCAGGTATCTATGACAATACTGCCATTCATACCAAAATGCGAAAAGCCCTTCGTTTCGACCAATCCATCAGCAATAAAGGCGTTTCAGAAAGTAAATAAATATGCTGTACAACTTTCTGTTGTCGATACGCGTACTTTCTGTAAATAGCCTTTTACACTTTCCTATGACATCACCTATTTCACCCATGCCTACATTGCTACCTTCTGTTCAGCAAGAAGTTTTACAAGCTTTCAATGACCATCATTTGCCAAGTATGGTTTATCATAGTTATGCTCGATTGCATCGTATCGTTGAAGAAATTCAGCAACTTGCTCCTGCTGATTTAGTACAGCAAAAAACAGCTCAATTAGCGGCTTACGCTCAGGCAATGCGTCGATTAAGGGATGAGCGTTTTAGTCAGCAATTATTACAAAAGTGGAGTGACAGTGAGCGGGATATTGATACTGAAGTCGTCCATCAGACCATTAGAAACGTCGAACACCATCGCGTACAAACACCCGTAGATGCATTGCTTTTAGATGCCATAAACTGGGTGCGCTATGGCGAAAATTATAGTGAGCAGTCGGCTTTGGAGCGGCTGGAACTGGAGTTGATGCAAGAGCAAATGTATAGTAAATCGGAGTGGCAAACACTAGAGCTAGAACGACTCCTAAAAGTCAAATTCTATACTGCTCATGCCAAAGTACATTACACGCCAATCGTCGCCCAGCATATCGCTAAACTCAAAAATCGACTCAATAAAAATATAGAGCCGATCAGCTTATCGCGAGTCCACGAACCTTTCGAGCAACTGGAGCTAGAAAACAGCACACGCGGCGCACAAACTTTCTTCCGCACCAACTATCGCAATCACATCAACCTCAGCGCCATCGCTGACAACAAAGCGAATATCATGATTAGCGTCAATTCGATCTTGATTTCGGTCTTGATTACCGTTTTGACCTGGCGCAATATCACAGAGACGCAGCCCGAAGTCCTCATGCCCGGTGTCATCTTTTTGGTTACAGCTTTGGCGTCGCTCATCTTTGCTGTCCTTTCTGCACGACCCAAAGTCACCAACCTCAACGAAGATCAAACCTCTCTAGAGGAAGTCAAGAAAAACATTGCTTTCTTCGGCAATTTTGTCACCCTCAGCCTCGATCAGTACGAAGCTGCCATGGATGAAGTCCTCCGAAAAGATGATCTTCTCTACGGAAATATGAGTCGTGATCTTTACTTTTTGGGGAAAGTATTGTCCAAAAAATACTACTTCCTCACCATCTCTTACAATGTATTTATGGTCGGTTTTTCGGTCTCTGTCGCTTTGTTTTTGATACTTTTGTTTTTGCGATAGTAGGTAGTCGTTTCAGCCTTAGATAGACAGATCTCACAATCACCTACTTTCCACTTCTACAAAATTCATTTCATGTTTAGGATACTTTCACTACTACTAATACTACTTTCTTTTTTTTCTTGTCAAAACGAAAACACAGAACCATCAACCACCGATGAGCCTAAGAAGACCTACACCTATCTCGCACTCGGCGACTCTTACACCATAGGCGAAAGCGTAGCGCGTGACAGTACTTATCCGGCTTTACTTTCAGCAGATTTTGAAGCAGATAGCATAATAGTTGACTACAAAATCGTCGCTACCACAGGCTGGACTACAGACGAACTCAATGCTGGCATCAACCAAGAAAAACCGAGCAGCGACTATGATATGGTGTCTCTGCTGATTGGCGTCAACAATCAATTCAGAGAAAGGGACACCAGTGTTTATGCGCAAGAGTTTGAAGACTTACTGCAGCGCGCAATTGTTTTTGCACAGGGCGAAACGAAGAAGGTCTTCGTCGTTTCCATTCCGGACTATGCTTTCACCTCTTACGGACAATCTGAAGAAGCCGATACCGACGCGATCACAAAAGGGATAAATGATTTCAATGCTATCAATAAACGAATAACGACAGCTTACAACATCGCTTATTTTGACATCACGCCTATCTCCAGAAATGGACTTGATGACACGGCTCTAGTCGCTTCTGACGGGCTGCATCCTTCCGGCGCACAGTACGCCCTTTGGGTCGATCTGATGTATGATGAAGTGAAAGAGCTTTTATTAGAAGAATAAAGTAATAATTTTTTTGTTCTGTGCTCTCAAATCGGAGTACACACGAAATTTTGGAGCAGATTGTAGCAGTCCTCTGTCACCCCTCATACATCACCTCCCACCTCCAGAAAAATGCGCATACTCATCACAACCTACCAAGGCGGACTAGCCGGCTCTACACAGTCTATCTATTACTTAGCCAAAGGCTTAGCAGAAAAAGGTCATGACGTTTTTCTGGGTTGCCGAACGGAAAGATGGATCGCGCTGTTGGCAGCAAATTCGGGCATTCAGATCGTACCGATGCGGATGAAAGGAAAATATAGTTTGGAAGCGATCAAAGAGCATCGAGATGTTATCAGAAAGTACAATATCGAGTTGGTCAATGCGCAGTCAAGTATAGATCGTTACTTACCTATTTTCTCCAAATGGCTATATGGCGGTAACTTTAGGATTGTACATACGCGTCGGCAACGTCCGGCAAGTGTTGGTGGTTTTCTGCAAAATTTTATCTACCATAAAGGGACAGACAGAATCGTAGCGGTCAGCCGTGGCGTGAAAAATAGTCTGGTCGGTTTGGGGTTGAAAGAGCAGCATATTGAAGTGATACACAATGGATTGGATGCTAAGAAGATGGAAGTTATTGATGCTGCTAACGTTCCGTTGCTTCGAGCAAAACATCAAATTCCCGACCATCACAAAATCATCGGTTGTATTTCTCGATTCAAAGAGCAGCAGCAGATCGTCGATGCTTTGGAATATGTGACTGTTCCGTGTACGCTCATTCTAGTCGGTGTAGAAGAGGAGCAAGTTGAGGTCAATTTATCCAATACAATTCATCGCGTCCTTTGTACCGGACTCATCGACAACGAAGCAGCTTTGCAATACTATCCGCTGTTCGATGTGAAAGTTTTGGCGTCTAGCATGGAGGGGTTATCACAGTCTTTACTGGAAGCTATGTCGATGGGGATTCTTGTCATCGCGACAAATGCCTCCGGCAATCCTGATTTGATTCAGCACAATGAAAATGGGTTCTTGTTTGAAGGCGGAAATATAAAGCAACTCGGTGAGCAAATGCAGCAGGTTTTGACAGATAAACATCTTCACAATCGGCTAGCCAATGCCGGGAAAGCGACCGTTGACACTCATTTTTCGATACAGCGGACAGTCGAGCAGTATGAGCAGTTGTTCTTGAAATTGATAGGGGGGACAGGCATTTGAGTGTAGCGATCCGATTGCAACAATTGACAGATTGTCATAATGTCATACTTCATATCTACTTTTTTTGTCAGGAATATGTAACCAAGCAGACTTTTCTACGTCAAAACAATAAAGAACCTAAGGCGAAGCTCCAAAAATCATAGGTAATGTACTCAATACACAACAGTCGAAAAGCTTCTCCTCCCTTTTGTTGCTAGTGAATTTCTATCATCATAAATTCTACTCCCATGAATAGTATGACATGGACAGCCTGGTGGGCTGCGCTATCTGTATTGGTATTTTCGTTTTCCTCCTTGACAGCTCAAGTTCTGGAATACGATACCAAAATCACCATCGAAAAAGGTAAAAAAATCACCGAAAAACGCTACCGTATACTTGTCAAAGATAAAAGTGATATCGGCTGGGCGGACATTGATATTTTTCACGATCAAAAAGAAAAATTTCAACTGATACATGCCAATGTGGTCAGTAAGCGAGGCAAAGTAGAACGCAGAATCAAGAACAAAGATATCATCACGACCAGCAATCTGTCGCATGGCTCTTTTTATCAAGATGGACTGGTCGAGAGCTTCAAACTGCACTGGAACGAATACCCCTACGAGATAGACTACGCCTACAAAATAGAAGAAAAAGAGTTTCTCTATCTGACGAGATGGATGCCGCTAGTGTCCAAGGGCGCGACGACTTTGAAAGCCTCTTTAATGGTCGAAATCCCCAATGACTATGAGGTCATCATGAAGTATGACAGCAGTTTTCAGATGCAAGAAAAGGCAGACGGTGATACTAAGAAATGGACATGGACGGCTGTCGGTGTTAGCTTGGAAGAAGATGATTACTTCGCGCCATCTGCTTGGGAATTTATGCCGCAGGTTGCTATTGCTCCGGCAATATTCAAGTATGGTGTAGCAGGTAGCAACAGCTCTTGGGAAAGTTTCGGTGACTGGCAAATTGCTTTGAATGAAGGTGCAGATGAATTACCACTTTCAGAGCAACAAAAAGTAGATGAACTGCTAGCAGGAATAGCAACAGATCGCGAAAAAGTGCGCCACCTTTATCATTATCTTCAAGACCACACCAAATACGTCAACGTCAGCATAGATGTGGGTGGTCTGAAGTCTTATCCGGCATCTTACGTCTGCGAAAATAAATATGGCGATTGCAAAGCCTTGACGACTTACATGAGAGCGCTACTGAAGTATGCAGGCATTCCGGCTTACTATACATTGATTAATTCCGGTAGCAATGCCGTAGCCGTCGATCCTAATTTCACGGGCACGCAATTCAATCATGTCATCCTTATGGTGCCGTTGGAAAACGATACAATTTGGTTGGAAAATACCTCTAGCATCAATCCTTTCAACTATTTGGGCACTTTCACGCAAGATCGTTGGGCACTGAAGGTAGATGCTGGGAAAAGTGAGTTGATTCGGACGCCTGCATTGCAGTCAGAAGATGTACTGAACGAGAGTCGCTTTCACTTCAAACTAGAAGAAAGTGGTGAAGGTCAAGTTGTCATTGATCGGATGTTGCGCAATAACCAGTTTGAGAAATACAATTACTACGACGCCCACGAAAAGCGCGAAGATCAGGAAGAGATGATCGAGGATGATGTAGAAATCAAGCATTTTGAGCTCAATGACTGGCGCATCAGTAAAGCCAATCGCGACCGTACATTCATAGAAGTACATACGGAAGGAGATTGCAAAAAGCAGTTCAGAACAGTCGGTTCACTCAAAGCTTTGCAACTGCCGGGTTTTGAGTTGCCCAATTTGAAAAAGCCGGAAGAGCGCGAGCAGTTGGTGCAAGTTCGCTACCCGATTCATATCGTCGATTCGATGATGTATGACTTACCTTTTTTGAATAAATATTCTGTTGAATTGCCCGATGCGATCAACATCGACAATACTTTCGGCACTTTCGACATCAAAAGCGAGCGTCGTGGCGATCACCAAATTGTAGTCGAACGACGATTCTATATGCCTGCCGGACGCTATCCAGTCGAAGAATATGAACAGCTCTACGACTTTTTTAAGACGATCAATAAACGACACAAACAGTTTGTCGTCATTTTGAAGGATAAGACTTAATTTCTGATATTTTAGACTTTATCGACTCATAACATGAGTATCGTCTAACGTCTACTATCTTAAAATACAAACCACTAAAATCTATTCCCATGAAAGTACTACACTGCCTATTATTTACGCTCATGAGTATATCCCTATTTGCTCAATCTGTCGAGCGCGAATATGGAAAACTTACAACTCTTGAGCAAGAAATGACAAGCTACGAGGAAGATCCCGAAGCAGAAGCGGTCATCCTCTTTGACTTAGGCGAGTCTAAATTTGTGTACAGAGAAAGAGAAGGCTATAACATCCAATTCAAGCGACACAAGCGCATCAAAATCTTCAATAAATCTGCCTTTGAAATGGCGGAGATTGAGATTCCTTACTACGTCAATGGCTATGGTGCGACAGAGAATATCACGGCAATCGAAGCCGTCTCCTACACGATGGAAGATGGCAGAATGGTCAAAACAGTACTCGATCCCAAAACGATCTATAAAGAGCAGGCGACGGAGCAATGGCACATCAAGAAATTTGCGATTCCGAATGTACAGGAAGGCTCGATTATTGAATTTCGGTACATCCACGAAACACCCTTTTTGAGCAACTTACCGGACTGGAATTTTCAGAGTCGCGTACCGACTCTATATAGCGAGTACGAGGTGGCAATGATTCCATTTTATGAATATGTGTTTATCGCTCAAGGCGTTACGGAATTTGACTATCAGAACACGCGCATCGACAAGACCAAGCGTCAGTGGGGCACAGTCATCAACTCCAGAGGGACGCATACTGGAAATGGTGTCGTTTTTCAAGACTATGTTCATACTTATGGATTGTCGAATGTACCTGCCTTCAAAGACGAATCTTACATCACAACAGTAGACGACCACATCATCAAGATCGACTTTCAATTGGCGAAAATCAATCAGCCAAATGGCATTTCCAAAGATATCATAAGCACTTGGCCGGAATTGAACAAGCGATTGCTAGCGCATCAAGGATTTGGGAAATACATCAAAGGTAGCGAGCGACAAGCCAAAAAACTATTAGGTGAGTTAAAGCTGGATGGTAAGTCAGAAGCCGCCCAACTCAAAACGATCATCGACTATGTAAAAGCCAATTTTACTTGGGATGGATACTCCAGAAAAATCGCGCAGCAAACACCAAAGCAACTACTAGACACCAAAGCTGGTACCTCTGCAGAGATCAATTTGTTCCTTATCGCGCTGCTTCGACAAGCCGGATTTGAAGTAGAGCCATTCATTTTAAGCACCCGCGACCATGGTCGTATGAATACAGCTTATCCCTTCGATCACTACACCAATTATGTTATCGCTTTCGTGAAGTGGGATGTATCATTTCTAGCAGATGCTACTGATGACCAGTTGCCGTTTGATCGTATTCCTTTGCGTTGTATCAATGGTCTGGGACTGATCGTCAATGAATCAGCAGAAGGGGAGTGGCTCAATATTGGTCATGACCAACCATCGACAGAAAAATATACCATCGCAACGACTATCGACGCCGAATCTTTGGAAGCCAAACACGTCTTATCCGTGCAGACGACAGAGTATGATAGCTATGTCTATCGCTCTGCTTTCGAGGATGACAATGATGACTTAAAAGAAGCTTTTACTGAAAATATTGCCAATATCAGTCGCGTAAAAACGGTCAATTATAATCGTCCTTCTTCGCCTTATATGATGTTCTTTGAAGGCACATCGGAGATCGAAGCCTTAGGCGGACATTTGGTCGTCAATCCTTTCTTGGATCTAGCCATTTCTGAAAATCGACTGACGCAGGAAGAGCGTACTTATCCAGTCGATTTTACGTATCCGAGTGCGACTATGTTTGACATTCGACTCATCATACCGGAAGGCTATGAATTGGATCAGTTGCCAAAAGATATAGAGCATGATGACGACTTGATTCGGTTGATTATGAAAGCAAAATTGGACAATCGTACAGTACATATTGAGGCTGGCTATGTCTTCAAAAAAGCGGTATATGAGCCGGTCGATTATCAAAAACTGAAAGCAGATATTGACGCTATCGTAGAAGCTTTTCAGAAGGAGATTGTATTTACGGAAGAGAAGACCTAACTAAATGACGAAATGCAAAATATAGAATATAAAATTTAAAGTGAAGGCATGTACATTCTATATTATCTGCAAGCTTAAACAACAGAAGCTAAGACCAACTACCGAGGCCAAGAGTTGTGATCTTGTTTTACATTTAGCGTTTTACATCTTGCATTCTCTTATTACATCGTAAAGTAAGTGTTTATCAACTTGAGATTAATACAAAAAGCATCGTTCAGCTGTTGGATGGTGCTTTTTTTGCGTACAGCAACATCCATTTATCTTGCTCTATCAACCAGAACGAAATGAAACAGGCGAAACGGCTTTACAACTGAGCTAAAAAGACGCTATTATAAAATAAGCAGTTACATACACTTATCTGCTTCTCCTACTAGTTAACATCTGAGGTTAAAAAATAATTAAAGTAAGTGTGACAGGTCATTGGCGAACCAGAAATGTTGTTTTCTTGTCGTAATTTTGAGACTTCAAACAAATGATTTGCTTTTTAGTGAGCAAATCAAGTATCGAAACCAGCTGAATAAGCATTCAGAAACCATTACGTCCGAAAAAGAGAGAAAACTATTCGCCATTATGAAATTCAGCCTATATTTATTTGCATTCGTATTGATGACCCTAACACTACCTGCACACGCCCAAATCGAGTGGCTATCGATGGCACAATTGGAAGCGCGGATGCAAGAAGAACCTAGAAAAGTACTGGTCAAAATTTACACGGAAAATTGCAATTGGTGTAAGCGAATGGATGAAGAAACTTTCGAGCAAGCTTATGTCGCTGAGTATGTCAATGAATATTACTATGCCGTAGCTTTGGATGCCAATACACAAAAAGAAATCATCTTCAAAGGCGAGAGTTATAAGTATAGTAAGGATGGCAAATTCGGGCGGCATGAACTCGCCGTCGAGTTGACAAAAGGCAATTTAAGCTATCCGTCCGTCGTCTTTTTGGATGGAGAACTCAACGTCCTTCAAAGCATCAGTGGCTATAAGCCTTATCCACTTTTCCAGCAAATCATGACTTACTATGGCATGGACTACCATACGCGAATGCCGTGGTCGAGCTATCAAAATAGTTATGTGCCGAGGAGGGAAGAATAGCTTGAAGTGTTGATTTTGGATTTTCGTGACTGCTGAACATCTGTGATTTTTACTTGGTTTTGCAAATTTTGATGAATTGTTGAACTGCTGAACTGCTGAACTGATGATTTCGTAAAGGATGAAATTTTCGTATGATAAATGCAAATCACGCTTTATCAATTTATCAAAGAGCAATTGAGCCGAAGGCGACCGATTATACCAATTTTTCCAGTTTCATCAGCAAAACTACTTCAACTTCACCGCATCCAGTTCCCGCAATGTTCGCCGAATTTGCTTCAAATGCCGTTCATAGTGTTGCTGAAAAAAGGAAAGCATAGCGTCCAAGCTCAGGCGTCCACCAAAAGGATGCTTATAGATTTCTTTATCAAAAAGATCATCTGGTAATTCGCTCAGATACAGTCGCAGTGCTTCTCGGTCTGTTTTCCACGTTTTCACCACATCCCAAAAACTACTATCGGTAGGCAGATTTTCTCCAGAGATATAAGTGGGGGCTTTTCGTTTAAGTGGAGAGCGCAAATAATTATTGACGAGCGCACTTCTCATCTTTTCGCCAATACCTGCCTTCTTCAACTTTGGTTCAAAGCTCAATTTTTTCTTGATGTACTTTAAAGACATTCGCTCTGATAAAATCAAGTGATGCATCGTCTGAAAAACCGACCAAGCATTTTCTTTGGGTGCGCGATTGAGGGTCGCATCCGAATAGCCATCTAGTTCCGTCAGAAGTTCTCGAAGGGAATGATCGAGTCGGTCTAGTTTTTGTTTGGTACTTGTTTTCATAGCATAGTGTGTTACAGCAAAATAATCAAGCTGACTACTCTGAAATTCAGTTTCAGCTGAAAAAGTCTATTGTCTAAAGTCTATTATCTATTGTCTCTCTTTCTATCGGACAAGTCATACAGTGAGAACCTCCTCTCGCCCGCGACAACTCGTTGGAAGGTAAAGTAATAATGGTGCGCTCCACTGCTGCCGGAGTCACTTCGCCACTCTTCAATTGCTCAATCAATACCTCAGCCGGAACAATTGAATACCCATAGTCCTTGAACGCTTCTTCCGTCCTAGGGTTGCGATCATAGGTCACTGCTACGCCCGGTTTTAGCGCAACTAAGTTGCAGCCATCCGTCCATTGCTCTCGCTCCTGATAAGGCGAAATTCCATCTGCCGCCCAGATAAATTTCATATTGCTATTCAGTTCTGTCGAAATGAAATCACGCAGCGAGCCGTAGTGATTTGTTTGCCCATAGTCGCGGTGTACTTCCACACTTGACAGCATTCCGTCTTGGATGTAAGGCTTATAAGCGACGACATGATTGTGGTTAATCTGCGTGAAAACGGTATCCAAGTGCATACAAGATCGGTCATTTGGGATATTAACTTGCACCACATTTTTGATCACTTTTTCTTGGAACAGCCGCTCTTTCAACAAAGCAATGCCATACGCATTGGTACGCTCACTGCAACCGATCAACAAGTAGTCTTCATGCAAAATCATCGCGTCTCCACCTTCCAATGCTACTGTTTCTCGTCTTCGGCTAGGCGGAAAAGCATTGACATCATTTAGGTTGATGACCTTTCCTTCTTTCCGTAGTCCGCTGAATAACGGATGAGAATGGAAGATGAATCGCGTCAAAAAATTCTCTCGAAAACGCGCTTCTTTGGCAGGTTTCGTGATGATGACATGATCGTTGACGGTGACGGCTATGTCTCTGGTAAAAATGAAATTGGGGATGGGATCAAAGAGGATGTGATCTTCTTTTTCCAAGTAACCAGAAATCAACACATCCGCCAGCGTCGCATCGTCCAAGTCTTCTAAAATACTCCGATATTTATTCGGCAACTCTTCATAATCGATGATATACTCCAGCATTTCTTGCTTAGCTTCCGCATCTTTATCTAAGGATTCTACTAGCAATTGCTCCGTTCGCAATACGTTTTCTGATCCGATAAATGCTTCCAGCAAATTAGTAAAAATATCATGCTCCGATTGCATTTTTGGTAAATGAACGATGTCATCAAAGAGCAACTCTTCTGCTCGCTTTGGCGATACTCGCGCTATACCTTCATCCGGTCGGTGAACGATAACTTTTTTGAGAGGGGCGATTTCAGAATTGGAAAAAACTTGTTTTGTCATGTGTTTGTGTTGGTGTTTATTTGATTAAGTTGTCGGAATCTATTGAGTTGATTATCTTTCACCTGATTACTTTTTGTCAAATTGTTGAACTGTTGAACTGATAATACGTGATTTTCATTCAAAAACGAAAAATTCAACTTTTAATGAAATCGTCAGTTCGACAGTTTTTCAATTAGACTTGTTACGTCGTAACTGATTATGGCGAAGCGGAGCAAATTTTATTTTGGATAAGGCAAAATTTTTCGGCATAGCCTAGCTACGGCTAAAAATTTTAACACAGAACAGAATGAAATTTGCCCGTTGTAGTCAATCGAGATGCGGCGTAACAAGTCTATTCTTCAAATTAGCTGAAACTAAGCTAAAAGCACAAAACTCCCGCTTTCAATGATGAACCAACAAGCAGCACCCTAAAACTCAACTCTCCATGTCAAAATCGGAATCAAGCCCAGCTGAAACTGCGTCAAAATTTCATCTTGTACGCTGTCATAATACTGGAAAGCGACATTCTGCGCATTCGTCAAGTTCTGAATATCGAGGGCTAAGGTAGTGTTATACTTGGATTTGTTGCGTTTGTAGTAAATGCGCAAGTCGGTTTTGAAGAAATTGGGTTGATTGATAGCGAACGGATTATCGTTATCAAAAACAGTCGTTCCTACTAAACGAGAGGCTGCTAAATCAATTGGTGTTTCTCGAAAACCACCCAAAAAGGCGACATTCAGATTCAGTCCTAAAATCATTTGGCGCTCTTTCTTTTGCCACTTCCACTCTTTTCCGCCTGTGGTGTTGAAAGCATAATTGCCGTTCCAACGAGTATCACGTGCTATGTTATCCATGGTTATAAATTGCGACTTGAAAAGGCTCAGATTGGCTAAAAAATAATAATCGTCTAAGAGTGTTTTTTGTAGAGAAATTTCCAAGCCATAGTTTTGTCCTTCTCCTGCATTCGCTAAAACCCATCCAATATCAGACTCTTCAAGGATGTTGATAGCAGAAAAGAAATCATTATCACGTGTGCCAATCGGAATATCAAACAATTGCTGAAAATAAGCTTCCACTTCTAAGCGTGTCGAAGCATTCAGCGCATAATGATATCCCAATACCAAATGGTGTGCCCGACTGAGACCTAGCTGTGCATTCGATGGTTGAGTTCCTTGGAAGAAACCAGAAATATACACACGCGGTAATTGAATTTGGCTATGCAACCCATATGCTAAATGTAAAGATTGTTTATTGGTTAAGTTGTAATTCAATGAAAGGCGAGGTTCAAGTGCTGTGCTATTTTCATTCAAATCAAAATTAGAAAAGGCGAGCCCCACAGTTGATGAAAAACGATTGCTCCAACGCGCTTCCCAATTGAGGTAAGTATGCAATTGCCAAGCTGATTGATTGATGCGTGTAGGTGATCGCTCATTCTCTATATTGGTGTCGAAATCGTGTTGAGTTGCGTTGACGCCAAAGCGAAATTGATGTAGTGGAGAAAATTGATAGTTGTAAAAGCTATGGAAAGCTGTTTTGGCGTAGCGTTCTTGGTCTTGCACAAAAAAATCTTCTGTCGTGAATACGCCTTCCTGTGTTCTTCCAGATTCTAACTCCGAAATCGCCACACTCGTCTTCCACAATCCACGATCGCCTACCTGTAACTGATGCGTACCACCAAATATCGTCGTTCGAGAATCAAAAATGATATCAAACTGATCTTTACTTTCTTCCCAAAGCGTAGAATCTCTATCCGTGATAAAGATATTGTCGCTTGCGCCCCAAATACCAAAAAGTGTAAAGTCACCAGCTTTCTGAGTCGGAAAAGATAGATTGACAGATAAATCTTGAAACCTAATCTCCTCATCACCCAAATCGACACCTAAGTCAGACAACAACCCAATCGTCGAGTAGCGATAATTGGCAAGATAAGACGCGCCTGACTTTTTACTAATCGGACCTTCCGCTGCCAAATCAATCCCGATCAACCCAATTTGCCCGATGAACTCATGTTGCTCAGCATTGCCATCTCGCAGATTCATATCCAAAATACCACCTAGCGCATTGCCGTACTGCGCTTGATAAGCACTGGTCAAAAAAGTAGAATAATCCAACAGTTGCGCACTCAAAATATTGACACCACCCGCGCTTTGTGTGATGCGGTCGGAGAAAGTTCCGGCATTGGGTGTATGATTTGGATTGACGATTTCGACGCCTTCCAGTCGCCACTGATTGAAGTTAGGGGAGTTGCCGCGTACGGAGATCGCATTCGCTTGATTATTGACATTGACCACACCAGGATAAAGCGTCATCATCCGTGCCGGATCGTAAAAAGTAGCTGAATAACGAAACGTCTCTTCTATCCCAATCGTCTGAGAACTCAACGGCTGCACCGCCGCCAAGCGAGAAGAACGCACCACTACTGTATCTAGTCCAGTTTGACTGCCCTCCAATTCAATATTCAACACTACTTCCTTACCGGACTCCAGTAAAATTGGCAAAATAATACCTTCATACCCCAAATAATTGATCTGCAATTGTTGTCTACCTACAGCAACTTCCTCCAATCGGAATTGTCCTTCGCCATCTGTGACTGTAGATTGTGTTTGATCGACTAGCTGAACCGTCGCGCCGATGAGTGCTTGAGTAGTGGCAGCATCCCGGATAGTACCACGTATGGTTTGAGTGGGTGTTTGCGCAAAAAGTGAGCCTACGAAGAAGAGTAGGAGGGTAGTCAAATTCCAATTCATAATCGTGTGATTTTGAGCAAAGATAGTTTGCTGTGCCTCCTTTTTATTATCCAATCACAAAAAATGACGAATTGTATGAATTAGATTTGGCACGAATCAAATATTTATCTAATTTTGCAATCCGCTAGAGAAAAGCGCACTTGCCGAAGTGGCGGAATTGGTAGACGCGCTGGATTCAAAATCCAGTTCTCGCAAGGGAGTGGGGGTTCGATTCCCCCCTTCGGTACTCGCTGAAAATCAGCAGTTTAAGCCAAGTCGAGAGACTTGGCTTTTTTGTTGTAAGAAAGGTTTGTACAACATAGGTATAACAATCAAAACGCCTATTCCTTCCCTCTTTTCCACAAACGAAAAACATGTCTGCACAGCAAAAACAACAGCTAAAAAAGCAGCTTTGGGCGATTGCCAACATCCTACGCGGCAAAATCAGTGCCGACGAATACCGCGATTATATTTTGGGCTTTATTTTTTATAAGTATCTGTCAGAGAAGCAGTTGCAGTATGCCAATCAACTACTCGAAACTGAACCGATCAAAGAATATAAAAAAATTACAGACGAAGAGACCTTAAATTACCTGCGCGATGATTCACTTCAAACGCTCGGCTACTTTCTACTGCCTCATCAACTCTTTTCTGTTCTCGCAGCCAAGGGAAGCGGCAAGCTAGAAGACAGCGACAACTACATCATCGACGAGCTGCAAGAAGTCCTGAAGTACATCGAAAACAGCACGATGGGCAGCGAGTCAGAAGACGATTTCAATCATCTATTTGAGGACATTGATTTGCAGTCCACCAAACTAGGGCGCACTGTAGCGACGCGCAACGATATTGTGACCCAAATTTTTGCAAAACTCAGCGAAATTGACTTTCGGCTGGACGATGTAGAAGCCGATGTCTTGGGCGATGCTTACGAATATCTCATCGCGCGATTTGCAGCAGGCGCAGGCAAGTCGGCAGGTGAGTTTTATACGCCTCAGCAAGTCTCCAAAGTACTCGCCAAACTGGTCACCTCCAACAAACAACGCCTCCGCTCCGTCTATGATCCCACTTGTGGTTCGGGTTCGTTGCTGCTACGTGTGGCACGAGAGATTGGGAAGGAAAACGTGGGCGAATTTTTCGGGCAAGAACTCAATCGCACCACCTACAACTTGGCGCGGATGAATATGATTTTGCACGATATTCATTACCGCAATTTCGACATTCGCAATCAAGATACACTAGAAAAACCGCAGCATCTGGAGCAGCGTTTTGAAGCCATCGTCGCCAATCCGCCTTTTTCAGCCCACTGGAAAAGCAAAAACAATCCGCTCAATGCCACCGACGACCGCTTTTCCCAATACGGACGACTCGCACCGCGCACTAAAGCCGATTACGCCTTTGTACAACACATGCTCTTTCAGCTTGCCGACAACGGGACGATGGCGTGTGTGTTACCGCATGGCGTACTCTTCCGAGGCGCAGCCGAAGGCACGGTTCGGGAGTATTTGATTAAGGAACTCAACTACTTGGATGCCGTCATCGGTCTGCCTGCCAATATCTTTTACGGCACGTCCATTCCGACTTGTATTTTGGTGCTGAGCAAATGCCGCGAACAAGACGACAACATCCTTTTCATAGATGCCAGCGGCGAAGATCATTACATCAAAGAAGGCAATCAAAACACCTTACGCGACGAAGATGTCGATCTCATCATCGAAACATATAGAACACGCGAAACCAAAGACAAATATAGCTATGTCGCTAGCCTAACTGAAGTCGCTGAAAACGATTACAACCTCAATATACCACGCTATGTCGATACCTTCGAAGAGGAAGAACCGGTGGATTTAGCGGCTGTTGCTACGGAAGTGCAACAGCTCGACCGCCAACTGGTGGAGAACGCCAGAACGATTGCTAATTTTTGTCGGGAACTGGGAATAGAGCCACCTTTTTAGGGAAGCGAGTATTAAAAACAAGTTATGCCAAAGAAAAATGAAACAACGCCTAACGTGCCTGCTTTGCGATTTTCGGAGTTTGAGGAAGTTTGGAAGGAAGTTCTCTTGAAGGGGTTAATGACTTTCAAAAATGGAGTAAATGCTTCCAAAGAAGATTACGGTAAGGGATATAAGTTTATCAACGTATTGGACATAATAGAGAATGATTTTATCGACTATGAATCTATTCGAGGATTTGTTGATGTGACAGAGGACGTTTTTAAAAAAAATGTAGTTGAATACGGTGATGTTCTCTTTCAGAGAAGTTCGGAAACAAGAGAAGAAGTAGGACAAGCAAATGTATATTTAGATAAGAACAGAAATGCTACATTTGGAGGATTTGTCATTAGAGGAAAACGTGCAGGCGAGTACATTCCTTCATTCATGAATTATCTTCTGAAATCTGCTGCTGCGAGAAAAGAAATAACTTCAAAAAGCGGAGGTAGTACGCGATATAATGTCAGCCAAAGCACTTTGTCTAATGTAAAAGTGATACTCCCCACGCTCCCCGAACAACAAAAAATAGCCAACTTCCTCACCGCCGCCGACAAACGCATCGAACTCGTGCAGCAGCAAGTGATGCAGTGGCAAGCCTACAAAAAAGGGATAATGCAACAGTTGTTTTCGCAGGCAATTCGGTTTCGGGATGAAGATGGGGAAGTGTTTGGGGATTGGGAGGAGAAGCGGCTGGGGGAGATTGGGGAATTTTTTTCAGGTGGTACACCCACTTCTTCTATGAAAGAATACTATACAGGAGATATTCCTTTTATAAAATCAGGAGAAATAAGCTCAAGTAATACAGAACAGTACATAAATAAAAAAGCGTTGGAAGATTCCTCGGCTAAAATGGTTTGTAGAGGAGATTTATTAATGGCAATTTATGGAGCTACTAGCGGGCAGGTTGCTATATCGAAGTTAGAAGGAGCTATAAACCAAGCTGTTGTTTGTATAAGAGGGGGTTTTGATTCTATTTTTTTGTTCAGCTACTTTGAATTTAATAGAAGTCGTTTAACTCGAAAATATCTTCAAGGTGGTCAGGGAAATCTATCGTCAAAAATACTGAAGTCAATAAGCGTTTCATTTCCCTCTGAACAAGAACAACAAAAAATATCCAGCTTCCTCACCGCCATCGACGAGCGTATCAACTTACTGGAACAGCAAGTGGAGCAGCTACAAATCTGGAAAAAAGGCTTGTTGCAACAAATGCTGGTATGATAAAAAGAGACGAAGTGCAACAAAAAGACGTCTTGGGAAGTAGAAAATAAAGAAGCAACATATTATTTGTGCTAACCTAGACTTTTGAAGTTTGATCTTGCTTGAAAAAAGAAGTAGAATGACTTCAACACATTTAATCAAAGTAAACTTCAAAAGTCTTTCCTGATAAACAACACATGACCATTCAGCCCGAACAACTTTTGGAAAACAACTTAGTGCAGCAACTCGAAGCGTTGGGCTACACGCGTGTGCAGATTCGGGAAGAAAAAGACCTCTTGGACAACCTCAAACGCCAACTCGAAAAGCATAACGGCATCACGCTGAGTGACAAAGAGTTTCAGCAAGTGCTGCATCAACTCAACAAAGGCAATATTTTTCAGCGAGCGGCTACCTTACGCGACCGAGTCCTCTATCGCAGCGATACGGGCGAAGCCAAGACCTTACAGTTGCTCAATTTGGTGCATTGGTGTCAAAATGAATACCAAGTGGCGCAGCAAATCAATATGACGGGCAGCTACCGCAATCGCTATGATGTGACGCTGTTGATCAATGGGTTGCCATTGGTACAAATAGAATTGAAGCGGCGTGGTTTGGAGATGAAAGAAGCCTTCAATCAAATTAATCGCTACGAACGCCATTCGTACAGCGCGGGTTATGGCTTGTTCAACTACATTCAGCTCTTCGTGATCTCCAATGGCGTGAACACCAAATACTTCGCCAACAATCCTGTGCGGGCGCGTAGTTTCAAACAGACGTTTTATTGGGCAGACCGTGACAATCGGCACATTAGGCAGTTGCAGGAGTTTGCGGATGTGTTTTTAGAGCCTTGCCATGTCTCCAAAATGATTTGTCAGTACATGGTGCTCCACCAAAGTGATAAAATACTGATGGTGTTGCGACCGTACCAATACTATGCGACCGAGGCCATCATTGACCGAGTTAAAACGACCCGAAAAAATGGGTTTATTTGGCATACGACAGGTTCGGGCAAGACCTTGACTTCTTTCAAAACGGCTCAGATTTTAAGTCAATTGGCAGACATCGAAAAAGTGCTGTTTGTCGTCGATAGAAACGATTTGGACTATCAGACGGTCAAGGAGTTTAACAGCTTTTCGGAAGGCAGCGTGGACGCCACAGACAATACTGGAAAGCTGGTCGATCAGTTGGCAGACGACACCAAATTGATCGTGACGACTATCCAAAAACTCAACAATGCGGTACTCAGAAAACGTCATTTGAAACGCATCGAACAGCTACGCGATCAGCGCATGGTGTTTATTTTCGATGAATGCCATCGGTCGCAATTTGGGAAGACCCACAAAGCCATCAAAGGCTTTTTTCGTGCTGCGCAATTGTTTGGATTTACTGGCACACCGATTTTTCCAGGTAATGCAGGACGCAACGCTTTCGGCAAGCGGACGACGACCGATTTGTTTGACAAAAGCCTACATGAATACTTGATTACCGATGCCATTCGCGATCAAAACGTATTGCGGTTTTCAGTAGAATATATGCGCACTTTCCGACAAAAAGACGACATCGTAGATATAGATGTGGAAGCCATCGACCAAAAGGAAGTCATGGAAGCGCAGCCGCGTTTGGAGCATATCGTGGACTACATCATTCAGCATCACAACCGTAAAACGAATAGCCGAGAGTTTACCGCCATTTTTTGCGTCGCCAACGTACCGACTTTGATTCGATACATGCAGCTTTTTCTGGAAAAGCAAGCAGCAGGCGAGCACGACTTAAAAGTGGCAACTATCTTCTCTTATCAAGCGAATGAAGAGGACGAAGATGCCGTAGGTGTAGCAGTAGACAACGATTTTTTGGCGACTGATCTATACAGTCAGCGCATGGCTGCCGAGCCAGAAGTCGAGTATCAAACCAAACACAGCCGCGACCATTTGGAAGATTTTATGGCAGCTTATAATACTCAATATCTGACCAATTATACGACCAGAGATAGTCGCTCTTTTTATAGCTATTACAAGAATATCGCGCAGCGGGTGAAGGCGCAACAAATAGATGTCTTGCTAGTCGTCAATATGTTTTTGACGGGCTTCGACAGTAAGCATTTGAATACTTTGTACGTCGATAAGAATTTGCGTCATCATGGACTCATTCAAGCCTTCTCGCGCACTAATCGCATCCTGAACAAAAATAAATCGCAGGGCAATATTGTCTGTTTCCGCAACTTGAAAGCAGCGACGGATGAGGCGATTGTGATGTTTTCCAATAAAGCGGCAGTAGAAGAAGTCATCCTAGAACCTTATGAAGACTATGTCGAAAAAATGGATATGGCTTATGAAAAGCTGTTAGCTATCGCGCCGACGGTGGACAGCGTCAATGAGTTGCCGAGTGAAGAAGAACAAGCTGAGTTTATACAAGCCTTTCGGGATGTGATGCGCTTGCGCAATGTGTTGAATGCGTTTACAGAGTTTACACATGACGATCTGGCGATGGACGCTCAGACATTCGAGGATTACAAAAGTAAATATCTCGATCTGTATCAAGCGACGCGCAGTTTGACGACCAAAGAAAAGGCATCTATTCTGAATGATCTAGATTTTGAGCTAGAACTCATCCGCCGCGACGACATCAATGTAGCCTACATCCTACAACTCCTCGCTCAACTACAGCAAGCACCAGCTAAAGAACGCGCCAAACGTCAGCGAGAAATCGAAGACTTGATTTCGGGCGATATTACACTACGCAGCAAAAAAGAATTAATTGACAAATTCATTCAAGAACATTTGCCCAAAATCGCAGATGCGGATGATATTCCGACCGCTTTTGAAGCCTTTTGGACAGCAGAGCGTGCCTTAGCTTTAGCGAAGTTTGGAGAAGAGGAACGCTTGGAAGCAGCAGGTTTGAAAAAACTACTAAGCGACTATTTGTTCACGGAGCGCGAACCGATTCGAGAAGACATCATCTCCATTCTACAATTTCGTCCCACTTTGCGCGAACGTCGCACCACAGCCGAGCGTGTCATCCAGCGCATGAAAGATTTTGTGCAGACCTTTGTGGAAGGGATAGAGGTGTAGGTTTGTAGGTAGGTTTTCTACAAAATAAGTATGTGATCTTGTTTTACTGGCTATTATTCAATATATCTATCCTTTTGGCTTGCATAATTTCACCGAGCAGATTACAACCTTCCCATATTTTTTACGACTTTTGATCAAAACGAAATCACTATGCGCCATCTCGCTGTCGGACTTTTCTCGCTGCTCATCTTGGGCTGCTCTTCCTCTAGCTTAGACAAAACCTTCAATCCTGATCTGTACAATGGCTACTATCAGCAGATTTTGAGTCAAAAAGAAGCAAGTCTGAATGAGCTGTTTCTGATGAATTACAGTGTGCTTCGCCAAAGAGATTACTACGGATATGAAGTAGAAGGCATGACCTATGGTGAACTTATAGAGCAAGCAAAAGAATTAAGTCAGTCAGGACTAGCAGTCGAATACGTCTACGAAACACCTGCCGTACCGGAAGGGATTACTTTGGATATAGATGTAGAAGGCTCTAGTACGGTGCGTCCCAATCCCAGCAGCTCTCGATTGATCCGAGTGGCGCGGTTTGCAGTTGGTTTTCAGAATACAACAGCTAACGATATTGCATTACTCAATTGTAGCTTTATCCTTAAAGGACCATTTCAAGACTATATCACGACGGCAGGCTATGAGATCAATTGTAAAATAGAAGCGGGCGAAACCTTGCGTATTGGTTTCTTTGTAGATGCGCGCGTCATCCGTGACAATGTGACTTACGATCAAAACTATGAAGTCGATCAGATTGATCTGGAGACTTTGTTGGCTAGCTTGAATATAACATTGGGTGGACTGAGTATAGAAGAAAACCCTGCTTATTTTGAGCGATGTATTGATACCAATGCTCGCCGCGAGCCTTTTCGTACTATTTCTATTTATGAAGATTTGGAAGAACAAGATTGGATTCAACGGACGGAGGGGACAACTAAACTTGTGGTTGGCAATACCTTTTTGCAGCCGGAAGAAGAAGACATGAGAACAATACAATTAGGCAATTGAGGATTGTAAAATGTAGTGTACTGCTGTTTAGAAATTTAGGGCAAACGCATCAAATTCCTTTTTGCTCTTTGATTTATCAAATGATTCAATTTTTCAGCGACATGAGCATGGTATTTGTCTCCCCGAGAGTCGGGACAGGCAAAGCCGACGGGCTATTCATTTTGGCATTGCCC